>JAAYIB010000070.1 GCA_012744295.1 Acholeplasmataceae bacterium | reverse complement strand
TTATATATTATAGGTTTGCTTTCCACAAGTGATGCACGGCTTTTTTGCAAAAGATTGCAGCCAAAAATTCGAAGCGGGTTTTCATTAACGGAAAAAGCCCCGCCGCCATTAAGGCTGTGCGGGGTCTGTCCGATTCTCAGCGCATATTCTCGATGAAATCCTCAAAACCGTCAACAAGGAGGGGATGGCCCGTGCAGCGCAGGTCGCGCACGGAAGAGCCGTACACCTCGGAAAAGGCTTCTCCTACTTCTATCTCAAGACCCTCTTTCCGATATTCCTCCATCATTTTCATAATAAATTTGTTAATCTCGTAATGCTTGTCGCCGTTGCCGTCGGTAACGACCTTTACATTGACGGGAATAAACCTCGTTTCCGGCTCGTATTTCTCCACGGTAATATCCCAACCTCCCGGAATTGGCGGCTGTCTTTTTGCCAAAATCATATATTCAGGTGTAAAGCCGACATAACCCTCGAGGGCATTAATTAGCTTTGCCTTTTTTACGGGATAGCCGTTAGCGGCACCCCATTTAACTATTTCACTGCATATTTCATTATTATGAATTACGCTGGAAAATGTTGCAGTCGCTAAAATTTTGTTTTCCGCCATAACCGATAACCTCCTGATTTTTCAATTCGCTCCTATTCTATCTCATTTACACTTTTTTTTCAAGAAACAGGAAGCTGTCTTTCGAAACCGCCGGACATCCATCGTGCCATGCATTGCTTCAATTGTCATTTTCCTACCATTATGATAAAATTAAAAATCAGAATAAGTAATTTTCGCAAGTTCGCGCATAAAGGAAGGTTCAACAAATGTTTAACGCAATGAAAGAGGATATAGAGGTCGTAATGGAAAGAGACCCTGCGGCCAAGTCAAGACTCGAGGTTGTTCTCTGCTATCCCGGACTGCACGCCATCTGGCTGCACCGCATAGCACACAAGCTCTATAAAAAAGGCTGGGTTCTGCTGCCCCGCCTCCTCAACACATTTTCACGCTTTCTGACAGGAATCGATATCCATCCGGGAGCCAAACTGGGCCGAGGGCTCTTCATAGACCACGGAATGGGCCTCGTCATAGGCGAAACGGCAGAAATCGGAATCAACGTCACATTATATCAAGGCGTTACGCTCGGAGGCACAGGGAAGGAAAGAGGAAAAAGGCACCCCACCATCGGCGATAACGTTGTTGTTGCCAGCGGCGCCAAGGTGCTCGGCTCGTTTACCGTCGGTCCCAATTCCAAAATCGGTTCAGGTTCGGTCGTACTGCACGAAGTTCCTCCGAATTCTGTCGTTGTCGGTATTCCGGGACGCGTTGTAACGCAAAACGGCGTCAAGATAACACCCGATGGAGGCATCGACCTTAATCACGACGTTCTTCCGGATCCGGTCGCAGAATACGAGACAGCAATGGCTGATTACATCAAACTGCTGGACAGCCGCATGAAAGGCATGGAAAAAATATTGCTTACTCTGCAGAAAAAGGTTGAAAAAGAAAACTCCGAAAAAGAGGTAGAATAATGAGCAGTAAAATGACAATGCAGGAAGCTATCAATGAAGCAAAACGCTGTTTAAACTGTTCAAAGCCCCTTTGCCGCGGCGGCTGTCCGATCGAGCACAACATCCCCGAGTTTGTACGGGCGCTCAGCGAGGGCAATATAGGCAGCGCTTACGCCACAATTGCCGAACGCAGCAACCTTCCGGCCATCTGCGGACGTGTCTGCGCACACGAGAAGCAGTGCGAGGCCAATTGTATCCTGGTAAAAAAGAATTCGCCCATCCCCATTGGCAGTCTGGAAATGTTTATCGCCGACTTCGCTCACGAGCACGGGTTAAACCCTTTGCCGCCCTCCACGGGAAAAAGAGGCAAGGTGGCGGTTATCGGCTCGGGTCCGGCCGGTCTCACCGTGGCCGGCGATTTGGCCAAAATGGACTTTGCCGTTACAATTTTCGAGGGGCAAAGCGAGCCCGGCGGGGTCCTGCTCTTTGGCATACCTGATTTCCGTCTGGCCAAGGACGTGGTCAGAAGGGAGATTGAAATTCTGCAAAAACTGGGAGTCGAAATAATCACTGATAAGCTGATTGGCCCCGACATGACAGTTGATACGATTTTCGAGCAAGGCTTCGACGCCATCTTCATGGGTACGGGCACGGCGCTTCCCAAAATACTTGACATACCCGGAAAAGACCTCTCCGGCATTATTACCGCTACCTATTTTCTGCGCGTGGTCGTACTGTCCGACGCGGGCAAGCTTGACAAAAAAGAAGTCTTCATGCACGAGAACGACAACGTGGTTGTAATCGGCGCGGGCAATGTCGCCATTGACGCGGCACGCACCGCTATACGGCGAGGCGCGGGAACCGTAACCGTACTTTACCACAAAACCGCCGAGGAAATGTCCTGCCTGCCCTCAGAATATAACGCAGCCCTCAAGGAAGGCATCCAATTCAAATTCCTGCAGCAGCCGCTTGGCTACCTTAACAGAAAACAAATGCGGGCTTTAACCAATATGCGCGATAGAGCAACGGCTGACGATGAAACAGCACTCGCTGGCCTGCTCGTGCAAAATATCATCAAGGACGCCGACGGCAGGTTTATTGAAACCGGCGGTCAGGAAATCGTCCCCTGCGATTTCGTGATACTTGCGGTCGGACAACGCCCCGCGGCACGTATCGTTTCTACAACTAAAGGCATCAAGGTTGACGACCGCGGCTTCGTCATTACGAAGGAACGACCCTACGGCATGACGACAAGGGCAGGTGTCTTCAGCAGCGGCGACGTCGTCCATGGTCCCAAGACAGTCGTTTTAGCGATGAAGGCATCAAAGAAGGTCGCGGCAGGCATAGCCCAGTATATAGATGCCAAAAAACTTTTGTCCGAATGCGAATAGTTTAAAAGAAGTACCGGAAAGGCAATAAGCCTTCCCGGTACTTATCCTTTATAGCTCGAAACCGACGTAAAGGCGGCTAAACAGTTTCCTGCCAAATCTCCAGTTCTTCGCAGAAATCTTCCCACAAATCAGGCAATAACCTTGAAGCCTCTTGTATCTTCGCACCTTCCCAGCCTGTAAAGAGCGCTGCCTCGTAGCGCAGTTCTTCATCGCCGCCTGCTACAATTTCCTTCACGAGCTGACCGTTCACATACTCGTCATGCAAAAAGCCTAAAACATCCTGAAGTCTTTTCAATTTGCGCAGCATGCTGCCCGTGTTTCTGTTTATTTCCGGCAAGGTCATCATCACGTAACGAAATCTTTTGACTTTGATTCTGATTTTATGCAGTTCGTCGATATTTGAAAAGTCAGGATATTTTTTTGTTAACGCCGAAAGGTTTCTGCTCCACTGCTTGATTCTCTCCCATAGAAATTGACTGATATCGGCCATCCCTGCAGCGTATGCTTCCTTCGCAGTTTCCCCCCGAAGCCATAACAGGAGTTCGGCCATTTCCAGGCTTATTTCCGATAAATCAAGTTTCTTTTTTAAACGCAAAGCTTCTTCCTGCCTCTGCCGGCGAAAAAGTCCGGCCAGTCTTTCCGGCTGCTCTTCCATTGAAGGCGGTTTTTGCTGACGTATCTTTTCCGTTGCCATCAAGGCAACGTCAAGTTCGCGCAAAAGCGACAGAACCTCGCCCTGTTTTCGCATTCTGTTCTGCCAGAAGACCGCGCCTTCCTGTTCCAGAACCGGCTTGAAAAACGCCATACAGGAACGAAGACGTCTGATTTTTACACGCAACTGACGCAGAGTCACTCTTTCGAGCGGTTTACACAGAAAATCGGACCAGCCTTGATTGACAAGATATAACTGCCAGAGCAGATACTTGCTTGCAGGACTGTTCGTACCGAAAGCATCTGCCGATGTCGCCACAAAATCCAAATTTCCCTGTTGCTGCTTGAAGCGCTGACCGACGTCCGGCTCTGCAAGCACCAGCGGCTGGGACGCGGTGATTTCCGCAAGCAAAGCCTTAAGCCCCCTTACGTTTTTGTGCTCATAGCAGACATAAACATCGTGCTGATGCAGAACTTCGTTACCGTTATAGACGAGACTGCCCTCTTCCAGTCTCAGGCAATATCCCCGGGCTGTTGCGGAAGGCCTCAGGATTATACTGCGAAATTCCCTGACGAGCCTCTCCTCTTGCCCGCACAGGGAAATGCTGATGTCTTCCTGATGGCTGATCATTGGCAAAACACGGTACGATTTCCTATCGCAGAGCAGCCGCGCCATTTCTTTCAGGTCAAGTTTTACCGGGCTCTGAAAGCATATTTCCCTTTGTATTTCTTTATCTCTGTATTTTTTTACCATCATGGCCTGACTTCCGCCGGCATCTCTCTGCCCTCCAACGCGGCAATAATATTCTCAGCGGTCAGCCGCGCCATCGCGTCTCTCGTTTCCACAGTCGAGGTACCTATATGAGGAGTAACTGTAACGTTGGGCAAGGTCAGCAGCGGATGGTCGCCAGGCAGCGGTTCCGGGTCTACGACGTCAAGTGCGGCGGCGGCAAGCCGTCCCTCCGAAAGCGCCTCATATAAGGCCATTGTATCGACGACCTTGCCCCGGGAAGTATTTATAAAACGTGCCGACGCCTTCATCAGCGCAAATTCTTTGCGTCCGAACATGCCGATGGTTTTTTCCGTCAGCGGAACCAAAACCAGAACGAAGTCAGAAGCCGCCAAGAGGGAGGGAAAGTCTGCATAAGCGACTCCCAGCTTTTCCTCGTCGGCACGCCTTCTCGTATTATGATAGATAATCTCCATCTTGCTGGCTTGCGCACGCGGCACAACGGCCGCGCCAATGGCCCCCAAGCCCACAATGCCCAGGGTTTTCCCTGCAAGGTCAACGCCAAAGCCCAGGCCCTTGTTCTCGCCCCAGGCTCCGCTTTTTACATGCTGATGCCCCCTCACGATCATTCTGGCACTGTCGAGGAGCAAGGCATAGGCAAGGTCGGCCACCGCCTCCACCAGAACACCCGGTGTGTTGCCGACACGAACGCCATGAGCCCGACACGCGGCTATGTCGATATTGTCATAACCAACTGAAGACTGAGCTGCAACCTTTAGCTTAGGCGCCTTCGAAAGCAACGCTTCGTCTATTTTAATGTTACCTGCGGAAAAAAGAGCGTCAGCTTCAGAAAGCAGCTTCTCGAACTCTTCCTGCGGCATTCTGCCGCCCTTTTGCCAAGCGGTCAAAGTTGTTTTTTCATCCAAAATGTCAAAGGCTGCCTGGCGCATCCTGCCGCTGGCAAGAACCTTCATTTCCTTAAGCATCTTGCTTCCCTCCTCGAAAAAATCCCCGACTTATTTTTTTGCAGGAACAATTTCCAGCCAATAATTATCGGGATCATTGATAAAGTAAATCCCCATCGCCGGATTCTCATAGCAGATGCAGTCCATCTTCAGATGCTTGGCATGAGCGGCCTCAAAATCATCAGTTTCAAAGGCCAGGTGAAATTCATTGTCGCCGAGGTTATATGGCTGCAGGCGATCCCGAAGCCATGTCAGTTCCAACAAGTGGCCGCTTTGGCCGTCACCAAGGTATACAAGGATAAAACTGCCGTCCGCGGCTTCCTTACGTCGGCTCTCTTTAAGGCCCAGCGCCTCCTCATAAAATTTCAAGCTTTTTTCCAGATCAAGCACATTGATATTGTTATGCACGATTTTGAAATTCACAACAAATCCCTCCTATTTCAATGATTGCAAAACCATCATGCAGGCCATGATAACGCCTGCGGTAATCTTACCCAAAACTGCCAGAAGCTGCGTTTTTAAGGCCAGGAGCGCAAGCCGCCAGGCATCTTTTCTGTTTCTGTTTCTGGCATATTCAATCGCAAAGGCCGCTATACCTGCGCCAAGCGCGCCTCCCACTACAGATCCGAAAAGCGGCAGCACGGCAGTACCGACTATGACGCCGAAAAGCGCACCGACGCCGACAATGAAAACGGTAAACCAGGAAACGTCCTTACGCTTGATGCCAAAGAACGAAACAAAGAATTCCCAGATTTCTCCGGCGGCAAAGACAAGAAAAAGAAAAAGCAGGAATTCCTCATTGAATTTGACAAAATCTTCCTGCACCGCGTAAAACCCTGCTGACAAAAGCAGCCAGACGTTGCCCATCATTCCCAAAAAGGTCAGAAGCAGACAAATTAAAATTACCATGTATAAAAGTATGTTGGCCAGTATATTCTCCATCGGCTTCCCCCTTTCGTTATTACTTCTTTAGTATTATAGCATATTGACGGCCCGCTCTAAAACAGCCTTATAAAAGAGCATTGCCACCCCTGCCCGAGAATGTTAAAATAAAATCAATACGAGGAGGTAATTATGGACATATTAAGCCCTTGGCTGCCTGCAATTGCGATTTTAGCGGCCTTTCTGCTGATCAGAATTGTTTTCTGCACGGTAATATTAAGATTTCTTAAGACCTTTGCCCAAAAGCTGCCCTTTGCCACGTCGGAAGACGTCGTTTCAGCCGTCAGCGGGCCAGTACATTTCCTGCTGCTTGTTGCCGGCGTTTATTTTGCCCTGTTGGCCTCTCCTGTTTCACATATGGCAAAATTCAGTCCTGTAAAGAGCTTTGTGCGTTCCTGCGTGCTGTTTTCATTTTTCTGGGCTTGTTTTAACCTGACCACCAATGCCCACAACCTTTTATCTTCGCTTTTAGGTCATTTCGGCCTTGTGCTTGAAGAATCGTTAGCAAACATCGTTTCAGCATTTGTCCGTTTTTTTATTGTCGCAATCGCTATAGCGATGATTGTCAGCGAATGGGGCTACGACATCAACGGTTTCATTGCGGGGCTTTCTCTTGGAGGTCTGGCAATTTCTCTTGCCGCCAAGGATGCCCTGGCGAACGTATTTGGCAGTATCGTCATCATTATGGACAAGCCCTTCACAATCGGTGACTGGATAATGGCGAACGGCATCGAGGGAACGGTGGAAAAGATTTCTCTGCGCAGCACAAGCGTCCGCACTTTTCCCCAGGCACTCGTTTACGTACCGAACTCCCTGCTTTCCAATACACCGATTGTGAACTACTCCAAAAGAGCGAAGCGCCGCATTGATTTCACTCTCGGCGTAACTTATTCCACTACGCCGGCGCAAATGGAGGCCTGCGTGCAGTCAATCAGAAACTTCCTTAACGGCCATGAAGGACTCTACAAGGAAGACATGACCGTCACCTTCGATTCCTTCGGCGCAAGCAGTCTTAACGTCTTCGTTATCTGCTATTCCAAGACAACCAATTATCTGGAGTTTTTGAGGCTCAAGGAAGAAATCAACTTCGCGTTACTTGATATATTGTCGGCAAACGGTGTGTCACCTGCATTGCCAAGTACCAGTGTATACTTTGAAAATGCGCTCTTGACAAGACCGGCCAATCCGGAAAGCATAAGCAAAAACAGTTAAGTGCGGGCTTTATTTGAATTGCCTGTCTTACAGTCAACAGGGCAAATTCTTCTTTATGTTTATGTGTGTCAGAAAAAAAGCGATCAACCTATATTGGCTGATCGCTTTTTCCTGTCTTAAACATGTCTCTAAAAATCGTTATTGCGTTATTTTTTTATCTCTTTACGTAACCGCATTTCGGGCATACGCCGTTCTCATTCAGCGAAATACCGCACAGAGGACAGCGGGGTCTTTCCTCGGTTGGAGCCTTGAAATCGGCAGAAGCGGCGTTATCACCGCTGGTGAAAGTAATTTTCACTATGTTCAGTTTGTCTTTCAGCAAATCGTAGGCAATCTTGATCATGCCTTCGACAGTCAAAGTTTCTTTAGTGACAACCAGACGGCAGTCAGGATATGCCGTTGCCAGTTCGGTCTTGAAAGCTTCGCCCTTCATCGTGTTTTGCGGGCTTCCGTCTTTAATGCCCTGCTTCTCATAAACAGCAAGAATAGCCGGCAGAAGAGGATCGTCCTCTCTGAGAATGAGCGCATGGTCGAAATTTTTCAACACATTCCACGCGGTTTTTTTGATTTCGTTACAGGGAAAAACCATATTGACACCAGGTTCAACAGTATCTTCAACTTCAATAGTCATGCTGCCGGTGTGGCCGTGTAAGTACTGTGCCTCACCCTGGAATCCGTAAAATCTGTGTGCATACTGCAGGTCTAACGTAGTAATGCTTCTCATTTTGTTACCTCCTGTTTTTCGCAATTTTAGCAGAGCTCAACTTAATGTGTCGGCCTAACAAAAAATCACCGGGACTGTTCCCTGGTAATTTTCAATCCGCCTATGCCAATACTTATATTATATCTTAATTGATAATTATTGTCAATAGCAATGTATTATTATCTTATTGTCTTCGCCTGCTCGTCTAAAATTTGCTTAATCTTAATTGCAGCCCGTCAATATTTTGAAAAAACCATATGCTTTTTGCCATATTGTTCCGTTTGTGTAAAAACAGCCCTGACTCCCCAATACCGGCAGTCAGGGCTGTTCGTTATTAATAAAAGCTTGCTTCTAAAGATGGTACTTCTCATTGCGACTGATTTTGAAAGCACGGTATATCTGCTCTATCAAAAGCAGGCGAATCATCTGATGCGTGAAAGTCATACGAGAGAAAGAAATCGTTTCATCGGCCCCAGCCGAAAGTTCGGGAGCGAAACCAAAAGGGCCTCCTATCACAAATGTGATGTGACTGCTGCCGACAAGCGTCAGCTTGTCAAACTTTTTTGCCAGCTCCTCAGAGCTGATCAAGGTTCCCTTGACATCAAGCACTATGACATAGGAGTTTTGTGGTATCACTGCCAGCAGTCTTGCCGTTTCCCGTGCGAGCACCTGTGCCTTTTCAGCCGGCGCAGGATTCTCCGGCATTCTTTCCTCATTGATAGCGATTGTTTGCAGTTTGCAGAAGGGGGTTAGTCGTTTGACAAACTCAGCAATGCCTTCATTCAGATACTTTTCCTTGATTTTTCCGACGCAGGCAATTGTAACCCTCATCAATCAGCTCCTTGCCGGCATTTCCTCAAGAATTACCTCGATATTTCTTTCCTGTGAACCACGCTTAATGGTGACATTGACAGCTGCGCCGATACCCAGGGAGGCTATCTTGTCACGCAGGTCGGTCACGCTGCCGATAGTTTCATCGTTGAATTTCACGATGACATCGTTTGCCCTGATCCCGGCTTTCCAGGCAGGTCCCCCGGCAATGACCTTCAGTACGAAGATGCCGCCCTGCAGGTCGATGTCAATGCCGTATCTTTGCGCAATTTCCTTATCGATCAGAGTCACGCCGAGATATGGGCGCAGGACACGTCCTTGTTTTTCCAAGTCAGCAACAATGGGCTTAGCCGCGTTGATCGGTATCGCAAAGCCGATGCCTTCGACACCGGAAACCGCTATTTTGGCGCTGTTGATACCGATGACTTCGCCGTCCGCATTGACCAGGGCTCCGCCTGAATTACCTGGGTTGATGGCGGCGTCTGTCTGAATCAGCTTGAATTTACGTTCGCCGAGGTCGATGGAACGATTCAAAGCGCTGATGACTCCGGCCGTTACACTGCCCCTGAATTCAAGCCCCAGCGGGTTGCCGATCGCAATCGCCGGCTCGCCGACCATAATCTGGTCTGAATCGCCAAAGGAAGCTACAGTCAGGTCTTCCGCGTCAATCTTAACTACCGCAAGGTCTGTTGCCGCATCGCCGCCCAGCACCCTTCCCGGTACCGAACGTCCGTCCGCAAGGCTCACCACTATTTCCTGAGCACCTTCCACTACATGGTTGTTTGTTACAATCAGGCCTTTCTTATCGTAAATAACGCCCGAGCCCGTTCCCATTTCCGTCAGCTGTACGCGATTGAAGATATCACGCACAAGCGCCTTGTTAGTAATTCCGACCACTGCCGGACCGACCTTCTTTGCCGCTTTGACTATCGGCGTATTACGAGCTTCGCTGGGCTCTGCGGCCGACGCCTGTCCGGCAATCTTCTGTATGTTCTCATTAGTTGCTGCCGGGCCCTGCCTTGACAGGGAACAACCTCCGACAACAAGCACCACGCCTAATAAAATACCGAATAAAATCGAAAAGGTGTTGCGAAAAAGCTTTCTTCCCTGCATAGCTATCACTCCTTATCCTAAATTATGGACAAGGCCGGCCTGTGAACCTATGAATATTTTAGGCATCACAGTACAGCCCGACTTGTTTATAATTTTTTGCACCGTTTCCAGAGCAAGTTCCGGCAGGTTGTTTTCTTCACTCAAATGCGCAAGGAAAACCTCGCGCGGCATTTTGGGCAGATTTGCCAAAAACCACCCTGCCGCGGTATTTGACAAGTGCCCCCGGGTGCTTAGAATGCGTTCCTTAAGCATTGCCGGATAAGGCCCGTTCTTCAGCATTTCCTCATCATGATTGGCCTCGATGATAAGAACGTCGGCATCACGGGCCGCCAGCTTGATGCTTTCGCTGACAAAACCGCTGTCTGTTAGATAAATGCACTTCTCTTCCTTGTATATGAAGGAATAGCCAACGGGACTCGCGGCATCATGAGAGACCGGGAACGACGAAACCGTAATCCCGCCCAAAGAGAAATCCGCCGGCAAAAACCTATGACAGGATCGTTCAATTTGACTGCGCTGTTCCATTGCCTGCCAGGTTTTTTCATTGGCAAAAACAGGGAGCTTGTATTTTCTGCTGAGAACCGGCAACCCTCCGACATGGTCTTTATGCTCGTGGGTAATCAAAACTCCTGAAAGGTCATATGGATGCAGGCCGAACTCCTTCAGTCCGTTGGTAATCCGCCGACAGCTGATGCCGGCATCGACCAGGAATGCCGTATCTCCCGCCTTGATCACCGTCGCGTTGCCTTTACTGCCGCTGGCCAGTACCGCCACCTCAAACGACCCTTTCATACGTCCTCCATGGCAATACGGGCCCCGGCGCTCGTACCAATCCGGTCAGCACCCGCTTCTAACATTTCTCTAACCGCTGCCGCGTCACGGATCCCTCCCGCGGCCTTTACGCCGACTCCCGTCCCGGCACATTCCTTTTTAAGCAGACGAACATCGCTCGCCGTTGCTCCGCTCTTGGCAAAGCCTGTGCTTGTTTTAACGAATTTAGCCCCGGCGGCAATGATCAGACGGCAGGCCTTGATTTTCTCTTCGTCGCTCAGCAGGCAGGCCTCAATGATAACCTTGACGGCACACGGTGCTCCCGCGGCGACAACTCTCCTGATTTCCGCCTCCACGGCCTGATAGTCTCCTGTTTTAAAAGCAGCGAGGTTCATTACCATATCTATCTCATCGGCATGATTCTCTGCAGCCATCATTGCCTCCAGTTCCTTTACCTCGGCAAACGTCGCCCCCAAGGGAAAGCCTGCTACCGTGACAACCTTAACGCCGGTACCCGCAAGCAGGTGCCTGGCCAGGGCGACATAACACGGATTTACACAGACGCCACCGAGGCTGTGTTCTTTTGCTTCCGTGCAAAGATTTATGATATCGTCAACCGTTGCCTCGGGCTTTAACAACGTGTGCTCAAGATACCGAGCAAGTTTTGTCATCTTATTGCCCCCTTGTCTTTTCCTGCACTATCTGCCTTCTATTATAACAAATCATGGCAAGATGTTTGTGAAAAAAGCGAAAAGCCGGCTTTTCAGCCGGCTTCTTTAATTCTGCTTCCTACATGCTGGGCAAACACCATAAAAATAAAACTGCTGACCGGTAACCTCGTAGCCGGTGTCAGCGGCCACCTCCTGACCCAACACAGCAACCGAGAGCGGCCCTATGTCATCCACCCTGCCGCAGTTCGTACACTGGACATGGGAGTGCATACTGACATCAGCGTCATAGCGGGAGCTGCCTTCGCCGGTATTCAGAACCGTTATCAGATTTAAATGGCTTAAGATTTCCACCGTTTTGTAGACCGTGGCGAAGCTCATCGAAGGATAAGAAGGCCTTAACTGGTTATATAATATTTCAGCATTGGGGTGGGCCTTGGTGCCGGCCAGTGATTCATAAACAGCAAGCCTTTGCGGCGTCACCTTAAAGCCGTTTTTACGAAGCACGGACGCCAATTTCTGACTGGTAAGCATTTGCAACCCCTCCTTAGAATAATATGAAGTGGATAAACATCTAAACTTAATTATATTTTCTGAAAGATTATCTGTCAAGAATTTATCTTGTCTTTTATTGATAAAGTTGTTTGCTTCGGGAAACCCCGCAAAAAAAAACAGAGGCATACGCCTCTGTCGTGTGTGTTACGGATTAGACAAAAAATCTCATGACAAGCATTGCGGCGCAGGCGTTTAGAATGCTGGTAAGCATCAAAAGCGGCCAGTATTTCTTGGGAACGTCGGCGACACCAAGCAATCTTCCCATATATTGCAGTTGGGAACCCATCAGGAAAATTGCCGGAATCAGAATGGTTGCGTGGGTTCCGTTGATCTGACCGCTGCTCAGAAGGCTGACGGCGATTCCGGTGCCGGCGGAAGACGAAAGCCAGGCAGTAAGAAGAACGGTAATAGCCTCGCCGGGCAGTCCGAAAATGCCCATCGCCGGTCCGAAAATGCTGCCGACAAACTTCATGACGCCAAGCAGATTCAGAATTTGCGAAATGGTATAGGCCATCAAAACGTTCGGCAGAAGGTTTTGGGTGGCAACCGTGAAGCCCTTGCGCGCGCCGATTACAAAAACGTCAAAAGGATTATTGTTCACATCATTTGTCTTATTGCTCATTTCTAAAGTCCTCCTTATAGACGGTATTCAGCACGAAACGGACAAACATACCACCGACAAATTTCATAATAAACATTAAAAAGAGGGGGACGATGATCGGTGCCTTCAAAACCGAGAAGAGCGCTGAGCCGATTGCAAAATAGTTGTTGATCAAGCCCGCTCCGGTATACTGCCAGGCGCCCATGATTGTGAGTTCCTTCTTGGTGATTTCGCCCTCGTCATACAATTCCTTAGTCAGCGCGGCACCGGCATCAGTACTCTGCAGGTCGGTAATCAGGGCAAGACCGGTCTTGCCGGGAATGCTCAACAAAGGCTGCAGAAAAGGCGTCAGCATTTTGTGCGCGGCGCGGATTGCACCGTAATGAGTCAGTACTTCAAGCGCGCCAAGCGCCAGCATTACCGTCGGCGCCAATGACAGTGCGAACAAAAAGCCTGCCTTCGCGCTTACACCGCCCGCTCCGAGAAAAGTGTTCTTTGCCGGGTCCTTCATCGTGCCGAAAGCTCCGGTCAAGGTTGTGAAGTCAAAAGCGCTTAACCACTTCATGCCTTCAACCTTCATCAAAAATCCCGAAAAAAACAGTATTGCAACTGCCAAGGCAATATAGGCGACTACGCCTATCCTGCCTTCATTCTTTTCCTGTTCCATAATAGTTCCCCCTTTTTGTTAATAACCTGTAAACAGAACACAAGCAATATTATAAGCAATAGTTTTTATTTGTGTCAATATCATTATTTTTATTTATCTCAAAAAAACTTGATTATCAAAATGCCAAACAATTTATTGATTATTAGCTCTTAATTGTATACAATTACAATACTGAACAATAATTGTTCACAAATAAGTAGTAACAGCTTTCCAAACATCAAAGAGGTGATAGTTTTGTCAAACGTATTGAAGCATTACGAGCATTTGCATGCAATTCCGGAAATCGGTTTCGAAGAAGTAAAAACATCCGCCTATCTTGCAGAACGTCTTGAGGAAGCCGGTTTTAAGGTCACAAGGAACGTCGGCGGCGCAACGGGCGTTATCGGCATTTATGAAAGCGGCGAGCCGGGACCGACCCTCGCGCTGCGTGCGGATATGGACGCGCTCGGCCATGTCATTGACGGCGTCCGCTGCGCTCGTCATACCTGCGGTCATGATGCCCACTCGTCGATGGTACTGTCTGCAGCGGAAGAAACCATTAAGAACAGGGCTGTAAAAAAAGGTCGTTTGAAAATACTGTTTCAGCCGGCCGAGGAATTGGGAGCCGGTGCGCTCTCCATGATCAAGGGCGGAGCCATCGACGACGTCGATATGATTCTTGGCCTGCATATTCGCCCGGAAGAAGAATGCAGCAAAGGACACGCGATTCCGGCCATGCTTTACTCAGCATCAATCACCCTGGCAGCGACAATCAGCGGCAAACCTGCCCACGGAGCAAGGCCACACCTTGGCATCAACGTTATTGATGCTGCCGCGGCAGCGATTAACGCCGTCAATGCCATTCACTTGAACCCAAATCTTTCCTATAGTGCCAAGGCTACGCGTTTTCTCTGTGATTCCGGCGTCACGAACGCCATTCCTGCAGAAGCACAGGTCTTCTGGGACATGCGTGCGGCTAAGAATGATACGATGGATATCCTGAAGGAAAAAGTTGCCGCGGCCGTGACCGCGGGCGTGGCGACAGTAGGAGCAAGCGTAAAGCTCGATTTCATTAAGGGTATACCTGCGGCGGAACTTGATGACGAAATGACTGCGCTCCTGGCTGCTTCAATTACCGAGGTAATGGGCGAAGGGGCTCTGCTTGAACCATTTTCCACCGCAGGCGGTGAAGATTTCTTCTATTATCCCCGCCACAAGCCTTCCATTAAGGCCGGATTTTTCGGTCTTGGCGTGAATGCCGCGCCCGGACTCCACCACCCTGATATGCATTTTGACACTGATGCCCTTGAAACGGGTGTGGACGTCCTACAAGATGTTGTTAAGAAAGTCCTCGGCTGAAGAGAATAGAAAAAGGTACCGCTCTTGCGGTACCTTTTTTATTTTGTCTTAGCGGCTCCGTCCGAATCTGCTCCTTCCGTTTTCGCCATGGCTTGCTGACAAGCGGGGCAGTAGCCGTAAACATCGAGTTTATGCCCAACAATTTTGTAGCCTGTCTGCCCGGCAAGCGTCCTTTCCAACTGCTCCACCGGACAGTCGTCGATGCCAAGCTTTTTCTTGCAGCTTGCGCAAATCAGGTAGTGCTTGTGCCTTGTTGCCGCCAATTCATAAATGTACTTTTTTTCATCAAAAGTAATGTTTTTAAGAACAAGCCCTTTGGCCGCAAATAACTCCATGATTCTGTAAACAGTGGATAAGCTGACAACGTCAGCCTCCTGCTTGCTCCTCAGGTAAATCTCGTCTACTGTCAGGGGCTGTCCGGCGCCTGCAAGTATTTCCAGAACGCGCTTGCGCTGAAAAGTATTTTTGATGCCGAAGCTTGTCAGTTTTGTTTCCGTGCTTTTTTCCACGTTCATAGTCATACCTCCTGCGGACCTTTTCTCCAACGCAAGGCGCCGTATAAAAAAAAGTACGTCATAGAAGACAAGAGAACAATCAAGGCACCAGAAGGGATGTCCGCCGCATAGGAAATTCCGAGTCCCGCCAGACAAAAGAAGGCTCCAAGCACAATCGCCAGAAGCATTCTGTTCTTTAACCCCCGCGTAACAAGGGCCGAAATAGCGGTAGGCGCCGTAAAAAGCGCCATGACGAGGATTATACCGACAACTCTTATCAGCACCACCACGGCAAGCGCAATCAGGATGAAGAGCAGGTACTCCAGCAGGGACGTTCTCATGCCGATTATAGAGGAAAACTCCTCGTCAAAGAGATAAGCTTTCCAGTAATCAAACAAACTGTAAACAACGGCAACGACACAGAGAGTCAAGGTAAATATCAGCATAAGGTCGCTTTGCGTCACGGACAGGATGTTGCCGAACAAATATGAAGACATATCTGGTGGGTAACCCGGCATCATCGCAATGAAGAATATGCCCAGCGCCATGCCCAGTGACCAGAAAAGCCCGATTGCCACCTCGGACTTCGTGCCGCCATGCCGTTTGATGTACCCGATGCCAAAGGCCGCCAGGATTGACATGAAAAAAGCACCGACAATCGGCTCAAAGCCCAACAGATAGCCTAGGCCTACGCCTCCGTAGGAGGTATGGGCGATGCCGCCGCTCATCATAACCAGCCTCTTTTCTACGATAATGACGCCGATTATGCCGCATACTATACTGGCCAAAATTCCCGCAAATACTGCGTTTTGAATGAATTGATATTCGAAAAGCACTTTCAGCATACGCTTAACAACCCTCTCCGTGTTCTTTCAGAACCCTGTGCGGAACTCCGTGGGCGATCAGGTCTACCGGACAGCCGTAGAGTTTTTCAACTATATTCTGATTGATTTCAGCACCGCCGTGATAAACGAGATGCTCGTTGATACAGGCGAGCGACTTGACATGTGAAGAAATTGCGAGGAGATCATGCGTTACCAGGACAATCGCCATGGTTTTGTTCAGTTCCCGCAAGAGGGAAAAAATCTGCTCGCGCGAAGCGGCATCGACGCTTGCTGTGGGCTCGTCGAGCAACAAAGCCTTCGGCTCCGTTGCAAGGGCTCGGGCAATCAGCATTCGCTGAAACTCTCCCCCCGAAAGCTCTGAAATCAGCCTGTCCTTCAAACCGCTGATGCCTACACGTTCAAGCATAAATTCTGCCTGTTCCTTATCAAGTCTGCTGTACTTATGGAAGAAGGAAAGGCCTGACGCCAGTCTTCCGGTCAGAACGACCTGCAGCACAGTTATAGGAAAACCCTTGTCAAGACTTGTTACCTGCGGCACGTAGCCAAGCAGTTTTCCCGCGCTGCCGGGTTGCTTTCCGTATACGAGGACCTCTCCGGCGCAAGGCTTGACAAGTCCAAGTATAGCCTTGAGCAGAGTAGTCTTGCCTCCTCCGTTTGGGCCGATGATTCCCAGGTATTCACCCTCTTCTATACTGAGCGAAACCTTGTCAAGTGCGAGGTTGTCACCATAACTTACGGATAAAGCTTTGACAACGACAGCTTTTTCCACTCTTTCATTTTTTGTCAAACAGGAGTTCCGGCTCATTGCATTACCTCTGTTATGGTTTTAACCATTTGCTGATAGTTTTTGACGTAATCGTAAGCAAGCGGCTCGAGCATAACTGCTTTGCCGCCGATTTCTTCAGCAAAGGCCTTTGCCTGTTTGCCGGAATTTTCCGCCTGGTAAAAGATTGCCTTAATGTTTTCTTTTTTCGCAAGGTCTATCAGCTCCCGCAAACGCTGCGGCCTCGCCTCTTTCCCATGCTCCTCGAGCGCGAGCATCTCCAGCCCGTAATCGGCGGCCAGGTAACCGAAGGCAGGGTGGAAAACGATAAGCTTCCTGTTCTTGACCGGCGCCAAAGACTGTTTGAGCTCCCGATCGAGTTCCTTAAGCTTAACAATATAGTTTCGGGCATTCCTTTCATACGCGCTCTTGTTCGCAGGATCGGCCCTGCCCGCTTCTCTTGCTATCACTTCCACCATAACCTCTGCTCTTTTGGGCGAGAGCCAGATATGCTCATCGCGTTCGCCCGGTTCGACTTCAATCTCCGGATAAACTTTTGCCACTGCCTCCTGCAGCCTGACGACTTTCAGCTTTTTTACTTCGGCCGCCCTGGTCAAAAGTCCTGCGTTCTCCGTTCCGACGCCGATGGCAAAGAAAAGATCGGCCTTGACAAATTGCGCCAGCAGCTTCGGGCCCGGCTCAAAATTTTCGGGGCTGTAACCGGGAGGCACCATTACGATGACTTCGGCCAAATCACCGCAGACAGCGTCGACAAAGGCCTTTTCGGGGACAATTGTCACAGCAATCTTCAGTTTTTTGTTTTCAGCCTTTTTCCCGGAGCCACAGCCGTCAAAAACAAGCGCTGCCAGAAGCAGCAGCGCTATTATACCCATTAACGTTAATGAAGTTCTTTTCAAGGCTTAACACTTCCCGTTGGATTATTTGCGAATGGTAATCATTCGCAAATAAAATTATACTACCGGCTAATCCTGTTTGCAACTACACAGCGTGGTTTTTTATCTCAGCATTCAGCTTTCTCATTTCCTTTCTCATGAAAATCGCCACAATGGCACCGGCGGCAAGATCTGAAACAAGCCCGGCATAAAGTATACCCTCAAGTCCGAACCAAAGCGGCAGAAGGAAGATAAGGGGCATCAGAAGCAGAAGCTGCCTGAGCATAGAAAGGATTGAGGCCTTTAGCGGCTGACCCGTCGACTGAAAGTAGCTTGTTGAGATGATTTGAAAGCCCGCGAGAAAAACTCCCCCCAAGAACAGCCTCATGCAGGAAACGGCAAAGGTAAGGAAGTTTTCCCCGTTCGAGCCGAAAATGCGCAGGATTTCACCAGGAAAAAGCTGGCAGCAAAGCCAGCCGGCAACGGTTACGCCGGATGCCGCCCGCACGGAAAGCAGATAGGCTTCCTTAACCCTGCGAGGTGCGCCCGCGCCTCGGTTGAACCCGATGATTGGCTGTGCGCCGGCTCCGATTCCAACACAAATCGAGATTACGATCATATTGACCTTCATTACTATGCCCATGGCACTGATGGCGAGATCTCCGCCTACCATGCCAAGATTCCCGTAATAAAGAAGGGAGTTGTTCATTCCTATTTGCAAAAGGGTTGCTCCCGACTGAATAATACAGCTGGAAAGACCGATCGTCATAACCCTGCGGCAAATAGACAGATCCGGCTGCAGCAGGTATTTTCGGCGAAAACGCATTTTCCCCTTGCATGAAAAGTACCAGACAAAAACGGTTAACGATAAAAACTGAGCGCAGGCTGTTGCCAACGCTGCCCCCAGTACGCCGAGCCCGAACTCGAAAATAAAAAGCGGCGCCAGTACAATGTTCAGCAGGACTCCGCTGACCAACGCGCGCATCGCCAGGCGAGGGCTGCCGTCGGCCCTCGCGAGATTGGAAAGCCCGATGACCAGCATCGTCATCGGAATGATGGCAATCATGACTCCGCCAAATTCTTTGGAGTAAGTCATGGTTTGCTCGGTAGCGCCAAAAATTGTGAGCAAAGGTTCGAGCCAGACAAGGCCCCCTGCCATCAGCAGAACGCCCACGAGAAATGCTGCAGTCGTAACGCTGTTTAAGGTTTTCTCTGCTACTTCCCGCTGTCCTTCTCCTAACTTTATGGCGGCAAAAGCACTGCCGCCAACTCCCAACATCGCACCGAGAGCAAGTACGATGGTGACGATTGGAAAGGCTATGGTCGTAGCCGCGTTGCCAAGATAACCGACAGCTTGTCCGATAAAGATCTGGTCGATGATATTGTAAAGTGAATTTGCAAGCATCGAAATTATTGCCGGCCAGGCAAAGAGCTTCAGCAGTTTGCCAATTTTTTCATAGCCGAGTATGTTTCTTTCCTCTGCTTCCATTTGCTTCCTCCCAGCATTACTTCGATACGTCATTATACGCGCAGCACTTTCCCGGGTCCATAAGCTTACCGGGGGTGCGTCTAAGGCAAAAGAAAATTCAGCAGGAAAGGAACAATGAGCGTCAGCACCAAACCATTGACAAAACCCAGGATACCCGTATGAAGGTCGGTGTACTTGATGACCACGGGCAAAGTCGAATCCATCGTGCTGGCGCCGCCGATACCGACGCTCATGACCTTGTTCCGTCTTGCAACCAAGGGAATAAGGACGAAGGAAATCGTTTCACGCATGGCATTGGCCAAAAACGCAACCGTGCCGACTTCAACGCTGTACATCGTGCTGATGACTACGGAAGAAAGACTATACCAGCCCAGACCGGCGCTCACAAGCACAGCGTCTCTAACGCCCATGCCTGCCAGAAATCCCGCCATACCGCCGCCTAAAAGACTGCCAAGGGTAACTGCTGAGGGAATCGCAATCAGCAAGGCTATGCCGCGTGGATGCCAGATTTTTTTGATGATGTGGCGATTGCCGCCTATCTCTATGCCGGCAACAAAAACCATGAATGCCAAAGCCGCCATCAGAACATTATCCAGGACAGGCCTTGCTTCAATGGTAAGCCATAGGTAGCCGCTGCCGATACCGATAATAATGGCGGCTAAAATGCTGATTATCATGAAGTGCCACCTTCTTCCTCCCGCTTGATGACATCGGCAAAAAGCTTCGTCACAACCCACAAAAACACGAGGCTTCCCATGATGACGCCACAGGCCACTATGACAGCCCTGTAGCCAAGCAGGCCAAGGCTTTCGAGCAGTTCGCGGTCACAGCCGATTTTTGCTCCGAGGCACCAAAGCATCACAAATAAAGCCAGCGTTGAAAGCCGATTCATTATTTTTTTTCTGTTATAACTAAAGACGTCAAGACAGCCGAGGGTAATGCCCAGGGCTATGCTGATAAATATGCTTTCCAAGCCAGTACCTCCGAAAAAAGAATAAGCCCCGGACACCGGGACCGATTCCACCTTTCTTATTCTATCACCATGAGCAAGGGGTAATGCGGCTGACCGCCTTCAAACAGCTCTATTTCCCAGCCGTTGGCACTATTTTGCAGCGTTTTAGCCAACACATCCGCAGCTTCGGCAGTCAGCTCCCTGCCGTAGTAAAGGCTGACCAGCTCGGCTCCTGAGGCCGCGGCCGCGATTGTTTGCTCGGCTACGGAAGCAAGGTCGTTGCCGGCATAAACTATTTTATCTTCAACTAATCCTATGTACTGCCCCTTCAACACCTTGAGGCCGTTGACCATGCTGTCTCGCACGGCGATGCTGCAAGCTGCGCTGCGGGCATTTCCGGTCTCTTTCTTCATTGAAGCCAGATTTTCCTCCAGGGAAATATTTTTGTCAAAAGCCATTAGTGCCGCCAGGCCCTGTGCCAGGTTGACCGTAGGCAAACACTCCACCCGGGATTCTTTCAAGAGTTTTTTAACCTGCTGCACTGCCAGCACTATATTCTTGTTGTTGGGCAAAACTATATACTGTGCCGCTGCTCCGTGCTCGATGCAGTGAATAAACTCTTCAACAGGAGGATTCATACTTTGTCCCCCATAAACAACGCCTTCGGCGCCAAGGCTTTTCATGATTTTCGCTATGCCTTCACCGGCTGCGACAGAAATGACCGCGATACCGCTTTTTGAAACCTTGTGCCGGGCAAACAAAGTCTCGGCATGCTGGTCTGCCATATTGTCGATCTTGATATCATGAAGCGAGCCCCATTGCAGGCCAAGCTGCAGAACCGCTCCCGGGTCCTTGGCGTGAATGTGCACTTTGACAACATCGTAAGCAACTCCTACAATCAAAGATTCGCCCATGCTCTCGAGCCAATGCATGGCTTCTTTTTCAGACACCTCGGCATTTCTTACTACAAACTCGGTGCAATAGGGATATTCAATATTGAACTCCTCGGCCGCAAGGTCTACAGAAACTTTTTTGGGCACCGCTGCCGCCTCTTTTGGAATCGCTTCACCTGTCAGCCCCGCAAGACAGCCTTCGCAGAACACGATCAGGCCCTGGCCGCCTGCGTCTACAACCCCCGCTTCCCTTAATACAGGCAGCAATTCAGGCGTTCTTGCCAACTCCTTGCGCCCGGCATCAATTGCCTCCTGCAAAACATGCCTGAAATCGAGCCCGCCACGCACGGCGTCCCTTGCGCCCTTAGCCATGCTTCTGGCCACGGTCAGAATCGTTCCCTCGACAGGTTTTGAAACAGCTCTGTAGGCATATAAAATGCCATATTGAAAGGCTTTGCCTATTTCGTTATTGGTCGCGGCCGCTTTACCGGCCAGCCCCTTGCTGATGCCGTATAGCAACTGGGACAAAATAACCCCGGAATTCCCGCGGGCGCCAAAAACAGCGCTTCTGGCCGCAATTTGTCCGACTTCACCGATATCACCGTCATTCATCCTGTTCAAGGCCTCTGCAACCGAAGTCATGGTATGCATCATATTTGTTCCCGTATCGCCGTCAGGCACCGGAAACACGTTAAGACTGTTAATCATTTCATAATTTTTCTCAAAACTTTGATAGGCACCCATCAGCATAGCCTTAAGCTGGCCGCCCGTTATCGCCGCTTCTTGTCTATTCTCCATCCACTACACCCTTTCTAACGTTTGCGGCGCAGAAATATGCCTATTGTTTTCGGTCCCAGGTGCGCTGCTAGAACTGTTCCGATACCAGAAACCATTACAGGCACACCCGGATACATTTCCTTTAGACTGCTTTGCAAAAAATAGGCATCCTCCGACGCTTCGGCGTGTGCAACATACAAGGCTTCAAAAGGTGCAAATCTCTGACCTATTTCCAGCATCCTGCGCAAAGCTTTTGCCCTGGTCCTTGCTTTGTCGGCAATTGTAAGCTCGCCTTTTTTATCAAGATAAATTATCGGTCTTATCCCGAGCAGATTGCCAAAAAGCGCTCCAACCGCTCCAATGCGTCCGCCCTTATGCAGGTAGTCAAGGGAATCAACGCTGAAAATCGTTTCCGTTCTTTGCGCCAGCTCCATGGCATAGGCCTCAATCTCATCCATGCCGGCGCCGCCTTCAATAAACTCCAAAACGGCCATCGCCATTCCCGAAATAGGATTTGCCGCCGTCAGGCTGTCCACAACCCTGATGTCGGCGTCCGGCATTTCCTCCATTACCTGCTTTGCAGCCAGGCGTGCGGTTTGAACCGTACCGCTCAAGACGCCGTCAATGGTCAGCACCAGGATCTTCTTGCCCTCGCAGGACAGGCGCGTAAAAAGTTCCAAAAAAGCTCCCAAAGGCGGCTGCGAGGTCTTTGGCAGTTCACCTGTCACTTCAACCATGGCGAACATTTCCGACAATGTCTTTTCTCCGTCACGCCATTCCGTCCGTCCATGCCTGACGCTCAGTTTAACTTCATGACAGCGCCTGTCTCCGGCAAGAGGGGTTTCACCCATTACGGCCGTACTGTCTAAAACGATGCTTATATCATCGCGCATTATGATTCCTCCCGATTAAAACCCCGCCTAAGGCGATAATGCGTAATTTAAATCCCAACGCAGTTATTGTATCATATTTGGACAAAAAGCAAAACGAAGAGCCCCTGCCGTACACTTTTCAGCAGATTTCTGACAGAGTGCCCACCATGCCGTCAAGCGTAAATTCATCCGGCAGCACAACGTCGGTTATCCCCTGCCTCCAGAAAACTTCGGCCGTCTCCGCATTTCTGCACAGAAAGACGCCTTGCCGCGGTTCACTTTTCAGTAAGAATGCCGCCTCGCGCGCCGAATTAACGAGAAAAACTGCCGGGCCCGCTATTGGCTGCAAAAGGCTTTGCCGTCTTGTCAAAACAAGATTGCAATGCGCTTTGAAACCCGGCCATTCGTGCCCGTCAACGGCCAGGACAAGTCCGCTCGGCTTTGGCAGGCGCCAGTCGAACTTTAAATGCAGAGGCATGACGGGTACGAAGTCCGCCACAATGCCGCAGTTCTACAGCTTCAGCGCCGCTGGCAAATCACGCGCGGCTATTTTTGCCTCGCTCACTGCGTCCGTCGCAAAAATCTCAAAAAAAATCTGTACGGCATCCGCTGAAGAAAAGCCTATCCATGCCGCCTTTGTCACAAGGCGCGGACTTATGGCCGGCATTTCACCGGACAGCCGCCGGCTGACAGGCAGCAGCTCGTAAGTAAAGCCTGCAGACTGCAGGGCGTGCGCAAGCCTTTGCCTGTCAGCCACACCGGCTGTATTTTTTTCACACGTAACATAAATTTTTTTTGCCAACGCCATTATCTCCTAAATCAGTCTATTTGATTATATCATACAGCATCGGGCAAACCCAAAAACAGCAAAAAAAAGCCCTTACAAGAAGGGCAAAATGAGGGGCGAACTTATTATGGTTTTATTATAGCATCCTTGTATACAATATGCAACAAATCGTAATAAACATATTTAACTGAAATCTTCTCCAATGTAAATGATGCCTTCGCTCCCCGCCTCGGGATTTCTTGTTATTCTGAGGGCATAGGTGAAGGGCAGCGTTGCAAGCTTACTGACCACCCAGCCGTCGGGGTTGGTCGCCACTACCTGTGTCAGCTGTGCCTTTTCCCCTACGCCGGTACCCACGACTTGAAAGCCTGCCTGTTGTGCCAGGCCCACAGCCTTGTCGAGGTTTTCCGGTTTACTGCTGCAGTTGATGATTTTAAGGGAAACGATTCTCTTTACCGGTTCAAGCGTTGGCACTGAAGCAGTTTCGGTTTTTTCCGTTTCCGTCTTTATCTGCCCGGCATCATCTGTCTTTTCCGACGGTTTCACGGGTTTTTTGCTTTCTGTTTCCGCCTTGACGGTTTTGGGCAGGTTTATGCCGTCCTTTTTACTGGTTTTCGCTTCTTTTAAAGCGTCTGCCTTGTCCTTTAAAGGTTTGCGCAGAATCTTTACCGTTTTGTCGCCGACGCTGTCTTTGGCAACTTCCAGCTGCTCCTCGGGAACAAGCTTCTTGTACTCTGCTTCAAATTTTTCCGCAGCTATTCGATACTTATCACTCATTGTCGCGCCCTGCATTTCGACCATCAGATCACGCAAATCCGTCATATCGGGAACCCAGTAACTGACTCCGTCAATATAGACGCCCTCGCCAGGAACCATTGAAAGATTAAGTCCCTTCTGCTCCTTCATGGTTTTATTAAGCGCGTTAGCTACTCTGGCCATGTCAGTCAAAGGCATATCGGTTTTAACCATTTTCATCAGTTCCTTCACCAATCCGGGCATTTTTACCAGAATCTGCGTATCAGTTACCTTTTCGTAAACGGCATTCATAAATTGCTGCTGACGTTTGATGCGGCCGATGTCACCCTCCTCGTCCCGATAGCGGACATACTTGATGGCGGTTTCACCGTCCATGTGCTGTCTGCCTCGCGACAAATCAATCACAAGGTCGTCATAGGGGTCTTCGTAATACATGTCCTTTTCTACTGTTATGTCAATACCACCGATTGCATCAACCAAATTTTTGAAGCCTCGGAAATCCACTACCACGTAATTATTGACCTGAATTCCCAAAAATTCCTCTACCGTCTGCTGAGTCAGCCGCTGTCCACCGTAAGAATAGGCATGGTTGACCTTGTCCCAATCACGACCGGGTATTTTCACCAGTGTATCACGCGGTATGGAAAGCAGCGAGACATTGCTGTTTTTGGCATCCAGCATCACAACGAAGAGCGTATCGGAGCGTCCTGCATCATCATTACGTTCGTCAACGCCCAGCACAACGATATTCTTTTTAAGGTTGAGCCGTTCTGACCTCGTAAGGGAGTCCAGAGCCCTGCCGCCGAAAAAAGGACCATCGTTAAAATATTCACTAACCAAATACCCAAGTGCCAAAACTATTGCCAAGACAACGGCGATAGCCTTTATGCCAAGCTTCATCTCAAAGTCTCCTCTTTTTCAAGCATGCGTTTAATCAGTAAATTATACAAAAATTACCTTAGTTCGTCAAAAAAAGTTTCAGGCATCTCCTTACGCAGCCTGCGCAAAAAGGTGTAAAGAATCCTTGCAGTCAACCCCCAGATTACATGTCCTTCATAGACGTAAAAAAAGACGTCATAGCCCTTTCTTTGCAGCCAGCCGCGCGGATGACGAGGCAGGAGGTCAAAGGGGAAATCGTTGGTGGCTCTGTTGGCAAGCTCCATGTGAACCCTACGCGGGTTCTGTCTGAAAAGCTCCGCCAGCGGCACGACGAAAACTTCGCTGACTTCTTCGCTGCTCGGACGAATTTTCGAAAAATCCTTGATATTTCCTATAAAAGGATGCACAACCGGGCCGAAATTAGTCACGATGAAGTCCAGTTCACCGCAAACAAAGATGTCATGCTGCTCCAGATTCAGTTCTTCACAGCTTTCCCTGACGGCCGTGTCACGCAGACTCGCGTCTCCCTTTTCCTTTTTGCCGCCCGGGAAACAAACCTCGCCTGGCTGCCAGGCAAGCGATCTGGACCGCACTTCAAAAAGCACGCCGCACTTCCCGTCTTTTTCCACAAGCGGAAGCAGAACCGCGGCTTCCATCGGCCTGTCGGCCTTGTCGATCCCTGCCGGCCGCCTGTCCAACATAGCTTTTACATATGAGGCTATCTTTTGCTTACCGGAAACATTCATTCTACCCCTCCGCCCAACAATCCCTAACATGATGCCGCAGGGCTTTTTCCCTGACGCCGTACAAACCGGCCTTTCCAACATTGCAATGACGCCTGCTCAGCAATAGTGAGCAGGCGTCATTGCACTCAGAACGCTTCAGCCGAACATTTTCCAAAAAGCAAGCGCCACAACTCCGGGGACACCAAAAAAACCCACGATCAAAGCATTGACAAAAGTAATTTCTATGTGAAAGCCAAATGCCGCCCCGACCAGGTCGACACACCAGAGGACAATCCCCCCTACGAGTGCGTTCCACACCAGTTTGAACGATAAAGAAAACAGCGTTACTATCAGCAGCAAAACTGCAAGTCCTGCAAGATAGGGCAAAAATGCTTCCATTGAATCCTCCTTCTAAATGGTTCTGCGATTTTCCAGAGCCCTGGCCAGTGTTACCTCGTCTGCATACTCGAGGTCGCCGCCAACAGGAATTCCGTGGGCGATACGGCTGACCCGGATGCCGATCGGCTTCAGCAGCTGGGCAAGATAAGCCGCCGTTGCCTCACCTTCGACGTCGGAGTTCGTTGCTAAAATTACCTCTTTTATCTGTGTTCTCTGTAAACGCAGAAACAATTCCCTGATTTTGAGATTATCCGGGCCGATACCGTCCAATGGCGACAAGACTCCGTGCAGGACATGGTAAATGCCTTTGTAGCCGTGGCTTCTCTCCATTGCCATCAGATCCTGCGGCTGTTCGACCACGCAGATTACGGAGCCGTCTCTGTCCTTCCTGCTACAGATTTCGCAGCATTCTCCGTCAGAAAGGTTGAAACAAACCGAGCAAAGACGGATTTGCTGTTTGGCCGCAAGCAGCGCGGACGCAAGCTGTCGCACCTCCGCCTCGGGTCTGTCAACAATATGATAGGCCAGACGCATGGCTGTTTTCGAGCCGATGCCGGGCAGCCGCCTCAGTTGTTCATAGAGGTCGGCCATCGGTTTTATCATTCGCATATTTATCCTCTTTTGCTGCGCTTACATACCCGGGAGCTTCATGCCGCCGGTAATCTTGTTCATTTCACGCTCTGTCATTTCGTCGATTTTCCTCATGCCTTCGTTTACAGCCGATACAATCATGTCCTGAAGCATTTCGACATCATCCGGATCAAGGGCTTCCGGCTTGATTGCGACGCTTTCCACTTCCTTTTTGCCATTGACAACTATAGTTAAGGCCCCACCGCCGACAGTCGTTTCCACTGTGCGGGTTTTCAGCTCTTCCTGCATTTTCAGCATCTCAGCCTGCATCTTTTGCACTTTTTTCATCATGCCCTGCATATTGCCCATTCCGTTAAACATGTATGAATCCTCCTTAGTCTTATAACCTGAATCAATTGTACCAAATAGAGCAACGTAATAAAAGAGGGATTATAATTTCTCGATTGTCCCGCCAAAAATCTCAAAAGCTTTTTGCACGGTTGGCGCCAGTGCTTTGTTATCTTCCGCAGTGCCCTGCGGTCCGGATTCCCGGACGATGCAATCGAGGGTTACAGCTTCCTGAGCGAGCGCAAGCAAGGTTTCCTCCATCTTCTTTCTATAGTCGCTACGTTTCATTCTTTCACAGGAATAAGCGACCTTGAAGGCGATAGTAAGTTTTTTGCCGTCGAAGTCTGCCACGTTACCGCAGGAAGCGCAGGCATGAAGGGACATTTTCTTATCAGCCTTGATCTTTTCAAGCGCCTTGGCCCAGAGTTCTTTGCCTTCCGGAAGCATGACGCCATGGGGTGCTGCGCCTTCTTTCCGTACGTCGGTTGCTTTTTCCTCCGGCAGCGGCGGCTGGAAGTTCTCACTCTCTGAAACGGGCTTGCCTGCCGGCTCCGCTTTCTTCACCGGCGGCTTCTCTGGCTCCGATACCTTTGACACGCAGACACCCAAAGACGTTGTTTCATACAGAGACTGCCCCGGCGTTGTCGGAGCCGCAACCAGTCTTACTTCGGATTCTTTGCCGTTCGTGATTGCCTCAAGCCTCTTCTCCAGTTTTTCCACCTTGGCCTGTAAGGCCTTGAGCGTGTCTCCTTCCATTTTACACAAGTCGAAAATACACATTTCCGCACTGATTTTGCCTCTTACAGCCCATCGCAGTTCTTCCATGGCTTCATGAAGGCGTTGCTGGGCTGCCACGATTCTTTCCTCGGAAAAAAACGGTGCAATTTCTTTGAGTGCTTCGGCCGTATCGGTAAGATAAATCTCGTCATAATCAGGGGCAGAACTGAATAAAAGCAAAGCACGGAAATATTCGGACAGCTCGGTCAGAATCTGCCTGACATCCTTTCCCTGCGCAGTCAAATCGTCGAGCACCTTCAGGGCCTGCGGCAAATCCTGGCTGCCAATCGCACAAGCCAATTCCCGCAAGCCTTCTCTGCCGACGATTCCCAAGACCTTGCGCACTTCTTCAATCGTTACTTTATCAGCCATGACGGCACACTGGTCCAAAAGACTCAGAGCGTCACGCATTCCTCCGTCCGCCTGCACCGCGATCAGACGCAAGGCATCTTCCTCAGCACTGATGCCGCTTGCCTCTGCCACCGTCTTCAAATGTCCGGCCATTTCTTCAATCGTTACCCTGCGAAAGTCAAACCTTTGGCAGCGGGAATGAATTGTCGCGGGTATTTTGTGCGGCTCTGTCGTTGCCAGAATAAAAACGACATGCGCCGGCGGTTCCTCCAGGGTTTTCAAAAGCGCGTTAAAAGCATCGTTTGTCATCATGTGAACTTCGTCAATTATATATATCTTGTATCGGCTCTGCACAGGCGCAAAAGCGACCTTTTCCCGGAGCTGCCTGATTTCATCGATGCCTCGGTTCGAAGCCGCGTCAATCTCGAATATGTCCATAGAAGAGCCTTCGGTCGCCCTCAGGCAATTCTCGCATTTATTGCAGGGATGGGAATTGGGACCGAATTCGCAGACAAGCGCCTTGGCCAGAATTCTTGCCGTGCTCGTCTTTCCCGTTCCCCTTGGGCCGGTAAACAAATACGCATGAGCGATCCTGCCCAGGTCCAGAGCGTTGGCCAGAGCCGTGCGGATATGTTCCTGCCCCACCAAAGCTTCAAAATCCTGCGGCCGCCAGCGGCGGTATAATGCAACGTAATCCACGGACTCACCCCTTAAAATATTCTCCACTTAGTATTATACCCTAAAATACAAGGCTGTAATAGTCGGCATGTACGCCCTTCGAACTTAAATCGACTGCCTGGAAAAGCAAACGGACCGTCCTCGCCGGCATTAAGATGCCTGCAGGGACGGTCCCTCCGGTCTTGTTTTCTTGTCGGGCCGCAGCCGCAGGCACCCCCGCGGCACACAGAAGTTACCGCTTATCGCTGCTTCCTTCCGGACCTGACGAGGTTCACAGGCTCCCATTGCGCAGGACCCGACAGCCACGGTCCGACAAAAAAACAAAAACCGCAACGTTGGCGGTTATTTTAAAATGGCGGAGAGAGAGGGATTCGAACCCTCGGTACAGTTTCCCGTACACACGCTTTCCAGGCGTGCACCTTCAACCGCTCGGTCATCTCTCCGGTTGAAATCTTAAAGTAATTGTTTTAAGTTACGCCAACAAAAATATTCGCAGCCGAAATCCGACCGCGAATATTAGTATAAAGACTAATTTTCAGATTGTCAAGAATATCTTCGCCGTTTGTTTCAATTATCCTCCACATCCGGCAACAGCAAAAGCGGCCGGTCCGTGTTCAGTGCCAGATTCTGTGCCGTACTGCCCAGAGGCAAGACTTTGACCAGGCCTGCTCCCGTCTTGGCAATCACTATCAGCGAAGCATCGGCTTCGGCAGCTATGCGCTGCAGCTGCTTGGAAGGAGTCCCTTTGGCTACGCGTGCCCTGCCCTCGACGCCAAAAATTTTTATTTCCTCAACCAATTCGGCAAGCTTCAGCTCCGCCTTTTCCCTCTGTTCCCTCAGGTCTTCGGCATTACGGCTCTTTTCTATGACGTAAACGAAGATTACCTCTCCGATATGCTCGCGCAGATTGCGGATAACGCCTAACGCAGCAAGGGATTCCCTGGAAAAATCGGTAGGTACCAGCACCGTTTCCAAAAGGCTTTTTCCTTCCTTGTTCCCATGGTGCAGTTTGTCGATAAAAAGCGGATAGTTGGCCATCCGGGCCAGGTCGAAGGTCGTACTGCCCAAAAGGGTACTGCGAATAAAGCCCTTGCCATGGGAGGCAAGCATCGCTAAATCAATGTCAAGCGCGTCGGCAATCTCGTTGATTCTCTCAATTGGCTCCCCTACCGGCAGCATAATGCTAGTGTGCTCGTACCCGGCCTTGTTCAGTTCATCTTCGCAGCGCTTAAGCCTGGACTGTTTTTGCCGATAGCCGGTACTGTGAGGATCGACGTCTTCATCATCGTCAAGGACGTGGACCAACGCTACCTCGGTTCCTGTATCGGGGCACAGTTCAAACAGGCAGTCCGTCAGTCTGCCCGAAGCCGGCGAAAGGTCAGTGGCCAGCAATACCTTGCTAAAATTATTCATCTTTTCCCTCTCCCAAAAATGTTGTCCCTAATTCACCTATTATGTCGTCTCGAATAACTAACCAATTAATTAATGTTCGTCACTGAAGTCAAAAATCCTTCTTTATTTACAATTGACTTTACCCACCAATTAACTTAAAGTTTAATTACACTAACTGAGGAGGAAGGAAAACCATGAAAAGATTGGGAAAGAACATCATGTTGCCGGCCTTGCTCCTGCTTGCCTGGTTTATTGCCGCAAGATTCGAGATTTTCAGTCCGTATCTCCTGCCTTCTCCGCAAAAAACCTTTTCTGTCTTTTGGGCGCTGCTCCTTGACGGAACACTGGCACGGCATCTTGCCGTCAGCCTTTTGCGGGTTGTTGGCGGATTCCTCTGTTCTTGTCTTGTGGCTATGCCGCTTGGTCTTCTCTGCGGCCGCAGCCGCGTCCTTCATGACTTCTTGGAACCAATTCTGGAATTTTTGCGTCATGTGCCGCCTCTTGCAGCTATTCCGCTCATCATACTGTGGTTCGGTATTGACGAGGCGTCAAAGCTTGTCGTCATTTTTCTCGCTTCCTTTTTCCCGCTCTTCCTTAACACTTACGGCGGCATCAGGAACTGCGACCCGAAACTGCTTGAAGTAGGGACCTCACTGCACTTCTCAGCCTGGCAGAAGGCGCGCTACATTCAGCTTCCGGCTGCCGTACCGTCCATTCTGATCGGTCTGCAGCTGGCGCTCGGTTACAGCTGGCGCGCCCTGATCGGAGCGGAACTTATCGCCGCCTCTTCGGGAATAGGCTACATGATACTTGATGCAGAACAAATGTCTCGCCCGGATGTTGTTCTGGTCGGGCTGTTCAGCATAGGCATACTCGGCGGCTTAATAAATAAAGTTTTTCTCAGATTAACACTGCATTTACTGCCCTGGCAGAGCAAGGCGGACGCTAAACTATGACAATCAGCTTGATAAACCTTGCTAAAACCTATCGCACAAAGGACGGGGAAGTCGTTGCCCTCGCACCTACAGTCCTTGATATCGCGCCGTACAGCTTCACCACGGTCGTAGGCAAGAGCGGCTGTGGCAAAACAACCCTTCTGAGGCTCCTTGCAGGCCTTGAAGGGCCCACTTCCGGAACCCTGACCTTTCTGCCCCATCGGCCAAAAATAGGCTTTGTCTTTCAGGAACCGCGCCTGATGCCCTGGCTGACCGTTTCCGAAAACATTGCCTTTGCCGCCTTGAGTGGGAAATCGCCGCTATCGGGCGGAAAACTTCCTGCCCTGCTTGACATGCTTTCCCTTACGGCTTTCGCGAACGCCTATCCTTCTCAGCTTTCCGGCGGCATGGCACAGAGAACGGCGCTCGGCAGAACGCTTTTTCAGAACCCGGACATCATTTTGATGGACGAGCCCTTCGGTTCTCTGGACTACTTTACACGTAAAGGCTTGCAGGAAACATTGCTGCGCTTGTTCAAACAGGAGAAAAAGACTATAATTTTTGTAACTCATGATGTGGAAGAGGCTCTTATTCTCGGTGAAAGGGTGCTGATTATGAAAAAAGGCAGCGTAACCGGTGATGTTGACGTCAATCTTCCGTATCCCCGCGACGCCGCCTCCCTTGAACTTTTAGCACTGAGAAGGAAAATACTGTCCGGCATCGAGTAAATACTGAAAGGTGGTCCGTTTCGATGAAAAAATCTTTTTTGTACTCAGGCCTTGCCTGTCTGACCTCTCTGGCACTGCTGCTGTCGGGCTGCGGCGGCCAGCAGAACTCCGGGGGAAAAAAGCCGGCGGCGCCAGCCACGCTCAAGATAACCTATGTCAAGTCACCGCTGAACATTCCGTCCATCATCGACAAAAACAATCAGACCGTCAGCAAGGCTTTTACGAAAACCAAGACAGAAGTGTCCTTCCCGGATATCAATTCCGGTGCGAAACAAACCGAGGCCTTGGCGGCAGGAAGCCTTGACATCTGCAGCGCTCTTGGCGGCACATCGGCCATTCTTGCTGCCTCTAACGGCGTTGACCTGAAAATTGTCGGCACCTATAGCCGTGCGCCCAAAGCTTTCAACATCATGGCCAAGGACCCTTCGATCAAAACTGCCGCAGACTTGAAAGGCAAGAAGGTGGCCGGTCCCAAGGGAACAATCCTGCACCAGATTTTGGTTGCTGCTTTAGGCAAGGAAGGCCTCGATCCGGGCCAGGTCGAATTTCTCTCCATGGGTATCCCTGAATCCGTGAACGCAATGGCGACGGGCAGGGTTGACGCAGCCCTCGTTGCCGGCGCGGACGTGCTGCGCGCCCAAAAGGCAGGGGCCCGTATCGTCACCAACGGTGAAAACCTTGTTGATGCGACCATCGTGATTGCAGTCAGCGGCAAGTTCCTGAAAGAATATCCCGGGGCTGTTGAACAATATCTGTCGGCCCACAAGGAAAATATCGCCTTCATGGAAGCCAACAAGGCCAAGGCTTACGAGTACACGGCAAAGGAAACCGGCCTTGCGCCGGAGGATGTTGCGGCCATGGCCCCCTGGTATGACTTCAATCCTGCCATTACCGACCGTGATGTCAAGGAATTGGAAAAAACACAGGACTTTTTGCTTAAGACCGGCATGCAAAAAAACAAGATAGACGTCAAAAGCCTGCTGGTTCGCAAATAGTCCTTGCTTTAAGTAATAATATATACAAAAAGCCAATGAGTTAAGCAACTCACTGGCTTTATTTTTTTTTTGCTTGACAAGGAGCGCCAGATTAGGCTAACATACTTTTTAATAACTTAATATTGCTTTTCTTATCAAGAGCGGCGGAGGGACTG
>JAAYIB010000069.1 GCA_012744295.1 Acholeplasmataceae bacterium | reverse complement strand
TCGGTAGGTATCGGCACAACCAAACCATTCGAGTTTGTCGGCGCGCCTTGGCTTGAAAAATTGAAACTTGCCGCAGGGCTCAATGCTTTGTCACTGCCCGGAGTTGTTTTCAGACCGGCCGCCTTCATTCCCAAATTCGGCATGTATAAAGATGAGCTTTGTCAGGGCGTCCAGCTTCACATTACCGATAAGGCGGCTTTCCGGCCGGCGCTGACAGGCGCTTTGCTTGTTAGAATGATTATGGAGGAATATCCGCAGCGGGAACTGTTTCAAAAAAGGGGAGAAACCGGTTATAAAATAGATATTTCCGTAGGCGAGGCCTCTCTGCGCCATGACTCGATTCCGCTCGAACAGATTTTGCGGCGCTGGCAAAGCGAAAACGAGCTTTTTGCGGGAATAATCGAGCCATATTTGCTATATCCATGGGGAAGGAGTAAGGACAAATGATTTTAAACAAGGATTTTATCGAGGTACTGTACGAGGCGGCACATATCCAGCGCTGGAATGACCACATCAGGCCTCAGGGTTTTACGGAACTTGACAAGCAGGCGCATAAGATGGTAATCCTGTACGTCCTTGCACGCTATGAGGAGCAGGACCATGACATCACGCTGAACTGGCAGGTGCTGATCGAGGGAGGCATCTTTGAATTTTTGCACAGGATAATTCTTACCGACATCAAACCGCCCGTGTTTCACGAATTAATGAGAGTGCACGGCAAGAAACTCAACGACTGGGTTTATGGCGAACTGGAACGTAAGGTTCCGGGCATCGACAGGGACTTCCTGGCCAGGATGAAAAATTATTTTGACACGGAAATTTACCTCAAGGAAAAAAAGTTGCTGAAGGCAGCACATTATCTCGCTACCGAATGGGAATTCCGGATTGTTTATCATCTGAACCAGGGCATATATGACGTTGAAGCCACAAAGGCTGCCATCGCCAATGAAATTGAGGAGCACTATGACCTTGCGGGCGTACAAAAGATTTCCCTCGGCGGCAAGACGCGCAAGTTTGTCGACCTCGTAGGGCAGCTGCGTTTCCAAAAACGCTGGGCACAATCACCGCGCGTACCTGAAACATCGGTCATGGGCCACATGATCATAGTGGCAATCCTCGGTTACTTTTGCGCCTTGAGACTTGATGCCTGCCCAAAACGGGCGGTCAACGACTTTCTGTGCGGACTTCTGCATGATTTGCCCGAAGTGCTGACGCGTGACATAATCTCGCCAATCAAACGTTCCGTGCAGGGCTTGGACGAGCTGATCAAGGATATCGAGAAACGGCAGATAGAGGAAAAAATCCTGCCGCTTCTGCCAAGCGAATGGCATCGTGAAATACTTTACTTTACCGAAAACGAGTTTGCCGACCGCGCCGTTGTACAAGGAGATATCATTATCTGCGAAAGCCCGGACGAGATTAACGAAAAATACAACGAAAACAAATACCGGGCGATTGACGGCTCCGTCCTGAAGGGATGCGACAATCTGGCCGCCTTTGTCGAGGCCTGGCTCTCAAGGAGGCATGGCATTACGGCCATGCACCTGTTGGAGGGAGAAGCAAAAATCCGCGAGATGTACAGGGGCAGAAACATAGCAGGCATTTCCTTCCAGGACATTTTTGACCAGTTTGAACAGTAAAGAATTTTTTATAAATGCAAAAAAATTACAATTACAAAAAAAAACAAAAATAAACAATCC
>JAAYIB010000001.1 GCA_012744295.1 Acholeplasmataceae bacterium | reverse complement strand
TTGTTTCCATGGCTCTCAGCAAGGACGGACGCGTTGCCTATATTGGAGAGCAAAGTCCTTCGGGGCAGCTTTTTGCACTTAATGCTGAAACCGGTGACCTGTTATGGAAGTACGAAGCTTCAGAGGCTGTCGGAGCGGACGCTAAAATGCATTCTTATCCGGCGGTTGTTCACATAAGTGTTGACAAGGAAGACAACGTCTTCATAAATGCTTACAGGTTTGCCATGTATCGGGACGGAAGCAGAGGATATCACGCCCGCATCCTTTCATTCAGCAAAAAAGGAGAGCTACGATGGCAGTATCCGCAGAATGAGGTTATGGACACATGGACCACATGGTGTGACGCGAACGGTTACAATGACGGACTCGTTGTCTCCACATCATCCTATGAGGTGCGGCCGGGCATGAAATACAAAGACACGCTGTACTTCCTGAATAAGCAGACCGGTCAGTTGGCAAGTTCGCTGGCGATTTCACCAATTGCACCTTATTCGAAAACCGTAATGCGTGGAAGCCCCAATTTTTCAGCGGACGGCAAGCTGCTCGCCGGTTCCACGAGCGATGGTCGTGCCTTCCTGTTTGACTATTCGGGGAAATTACTGTGGGAAAGAGAACTTTCCCGTCCAACCTTGATTGACAATTCGTGGATCAATGCCAGCGGACGCGACGGTTATGTTTATGGTGACAGCGTTTTATTTACGACCATCAACACCTTTAACCGCGAAAACTGGCAGCTTCCGACGCCTGTCGACCATCCGGGCAGCAATGGGCTCTTTGTGTTTGACGTTGACGGGAAATTCCGCTATCGTTACAAGGGGCTCGGTACAATAGAGCAAATTGCCGTTGCCGACGGGATCGTTGCGTGTGCTGTCGGGAGAAATATCAGAACCCACGAATATGCAGCACACGGTGGCGTCATTATAAGGCTCAAAGACGGCAGCGAAGAGGCCTTCTTCCCCACCGAAGGCCCTTTACAGGCCATAGCGCTCTCTGCAGACGGTAAGACGGCAGCAGGCGTTGAAGCGCCCGCGCTTACCGGAGAAGGTAAAATATTGGGGGCATATCGTTTCCATCTCTGGCGGTTGTAAGAAATATTAAGAGAAGCAGGCGAGTAAAAAGTGATAAAAGACTTTATTAAATATTACAAACCATACAAGAAAACTCTAACCGCCGTAATTCTCGGCTCTCTGCTCATCGCCGTCCTGGATCTTGTCTTCCCTATGGCAGTAAGGCATATCCTGCAGCAGATTTTGCCACTTGGAGATTATAAGTTGCTTGCTTCTTACGGATCTGCGTTAGGCTTGTTATACGTGCTCAATTATTTTATGATGTTTGCCGTCAGCTTTTACGGGCACACGCTGAGCGCCAAAATCGAAAACAACATGAGAATAGATTTATTCAGGCATCTTCAGGCCATGTCGTTCAGATATTTCGACAACAACCGGACGGGACAATTGCTGTCTCGGATAACCGGAGATATCGCCGAAATTGGAGAGCTGGCTTTTCGCGGTCCCAATGATCTTCTTGTCTGCACGATTACAATGACCGGAACCGTTGCAATAATGTTCTGGATGAATATTAAGCTTGGGTTTTTAGTTGCCTTGCTGCTGATCGCAAAAACAATTCACACAATATATGTGAATAACAAAATGAAAATGGCTTTTCGTGCCAACAGAAGCAAAAACGGCGAATTGGCTGCACAGACTGAAGAAGGCCTGAGTGGTGTGCGTCTGGTTAAGGCGTTTGCCAGGGAGAGCCAACAGCTCGGAAAGTTTTCCATTAAGTCCGGTGAGCTTCTGCAAACAAAGAAACAGTCTTACAAAATCCTGGCACACTTTGGTGGGAGCGTTAACTTCTTTACCAATTTTGCCAATCTTGCTGTTTTGCTGGGCGGCGGGTTTCTGATAATTCAACAGGAACTGCAGATGAGCGATTTTGTTGCTTTTTTACTATATGTTAACCTGTTTATGAAGCCAATGTTCCGTCTGACATTTTTCACGGAAATATATCAGCGCGGTATGGCCGGGTTCTATCGCTTTTTGGAAATAATGAATGTAAAGCCCGAAATCACGGACGACGAAGACGCTGTCAAAGACTGGCCTATACGGGGCGAGGTAGAGTTCAAGGATGTCGTTTTCGGCTACAGTGCCGACAAGACGGTTCTGACTGGGCTTAATTTCAGAATTGAGCCCGGTGAAACGGTTGCCTTCGTCGGTGAGACAGGAGTCGGCAAGACGACCATAGCTAACATGCTTTTGCGTTTTTACGAGCCGGCCGGAGGAAAAATCACGATCGACGGGGTTGATATAAAAAAAATCAGGCAGCGGTACCTGCGCGAGAGCATCGGTCTTGTTCAGCAGGATGTATTCCTTTTTTC
>JAAYIB010000068.1 GCA_012744295.1 Acholeplasmataceae bacterium | reverse complement strand
CAGTCTCGTAAGTATGGCTTTTTCAGCTTCATTATCAAGCATGTCGGAACCTCCTCTGCCCACCCCGGGTGGATGGGTTATGGAACATTATACTACATTGGCCCGTGCATTTCCAGCACAAAATAAAAGGCGGGGGACAATTTTATGGACTACTCTCTGCCGATATTGTATACTTGGTTTATAAGGAGAGAGGAGGCAGTGTGTTCAATGCTTAGAATAGAAGATTTATCAATTGCGATAAATGACAAGGAAATTCTCCACGATATCAACCTGCATATTCCCAAAGGAGAGGTGCATGTTCTATACGGTCCCAACGGTACGGGCAAATCCACGCTTATCGGAACGATAATGGGTTTTGACCGTTACAAGGTTACCCGGGGCAGGATTTTCTTCAAGGACACGGACGTGACGGAAATGCCGATGCACGAACGTGCAAAGCTGGGTATCGGCGTAATGATACAAAGACCGCCCACTATCAGGGGTCTCAGCTTGAGACAAATGGTGCAGATTTGCGGCGCGACACCTGAAGAAACGGAAGAAATGGCTGAGTGGATGGACCTCAGGGAACATCTTGACCGTTCCGTCAACGAAGGCTTTTCCGGGGGCGAAATCAAGCGTTCCGAGCTGCTGCAGCTTATGGCGCAAAAACCCGACCTGCTGCTCCTGGACGAGCCGGAATCGGGAGTTGACGTCGAAAACATTGCCCTTGTAGGACGCGCTGCCGGCTACATTCTTGGGGGCGAAAAGACCTGCGGCTGTCCAAAGGGGCGCTGCCCGCACTATGGAACGAGTTTTCCGGCCAAGGCCAACCCGTTGGCTGAAGGTGAGCGTTCCGGTCTCATCATTACCCACCTTGGCCACATCTTGAAATACGTGCCGGCTTCAAGAGCACATATCATATTTAACGGTACGCTTTCCTGCAGCGGCGATCCCGGCGTGATGTTCAGCTGCATCACGCAGAAGGGTTACGAGCAATGTATCAATCTTGGCTGCGGGAGGTCTTTATGATGGAAGATAAAAAGAATCTAAAAGCCGCCTTGGCAAAAAAAGCAGCCTATGGCGATGATATTGACTTAAACGCCTATAATGACACAGATGTAGCTTTGATAAAAAGCACCGAACAATTGTCCGCTGCCGGCAGGGAAAAGCTTGAAAAGGTCGGCATCGAGTTAAGCGGAGAGGGACGCAGCGCCAGTTTCATCCAGGTGGACAACAATCCGATCCAGGTTTCCGTGGAAAAGGAAACTCCCCTGGAACTGATGAATACGGCCGAAGCTGCCAGGAAGCATCCTGAACTTGTAGAAAAGTATTGGTGGAAGGCGGTCGCTCCCGACACCGACAAGTATACGGCGAAGACGGCGCTCGAAAGGGAACAGGGCTATTTTATCCGCGTGCGCGCCGGCCACAAGATCAGTTCGCCTTTGCAGGCCTGTGTCTATATCGGCCATGAGGACCAGCTGCAGCGGGTCCATAATATTGTAATTGTCGAGGAAGGCGCCGAGCTAAACATAATCTCGGGCTGCGCGAGTGATCCGAGCGTAGACAGCGGCATACATATAGGCATCAGCGAGTTTTATGTGGAAAAGGGCGGACGCCTTTCCTTCACGATGATTCACAGCTGGAGCGAAAATATTGCGGTAAGACCACGTACTGTCACCATCATTGGTGAAGACGCGCAGTTTACTTCCAACTACATCTGCCTGGAAAAGGTTAAGGACGTGCAAATGTACCCCACGACCAGGCTTGTGGGCAAGGGGGCGGTAGCGAGGCTGAACTCGATTCTGGTAGCTCCCGAGGGAGCCCACATGGATATTGGGGGCAAATCCATACTGGAGGTGCCCGGCACCAAGGCTGAAGTAATCACCAGGGCTATTTCCACGGGCGGCACCATCATCAATCGCGGCCTTTTGGCAGGAATGTCGGAAGGGGTCAGGGCGCATCTTGAATGCAACGGTCTGATGCTCGGCGAGAAGGGAAGGATTTACGCGATCCCCGAACTTGACGCGCACACTGGTAATGCCGAACTCAGCCACGAGGCGGCTGTCGGCCGAATCGCTCCTGAAGAGATAGAATACCTGATGGCACGGGGACTGAACGAGGAAGAGGCTACGGCAATCATCGTCAGGGGCTTTTTGAACATCAATATTGAAGGCCTGCCGGAAAGCCTGGCCAGGAAAATAAACGAAACGCTTGACGCCTTTACTCTGAACAAGGGCATGTAAAGATTAAAAACACCGCAAGAAATTTGCGGTGTTTTTTTATGAAAGAGCAATCTCCTGCAAGGCGAAGGCAACGCCGTCCGCCGATACAAGGCGGTAGTCGGTTCCGTCCTTGAAGCCGCTAAAGGCATTTTGGACGTCTTCGCCGTGGATATGACCGAAAACACAGGACTTAACGCCGTACTCACGGCAGAGCTCGCTGAAGCAGGAGGAGTCGGCGGCACAGTAAAGCGGAGGATAATGCAGTGCTGCGACGATCTTTTTGTAGCCTGCGGCCCGGGCAAGCTCGAGCGAGGCGCGAAAGCGCAAACATTCCCGCTTGTAGATGGCCTCGTCTTCCTGCCGGAAAGAGGGACTCCCGGGGAGGTTCCAGCCACGGGTTCCGCAAATCGCGACATCGCCGGCCGCATGAAAATTATTCTGCAGAAAATGAAAAGCGCCGCCCGTCGCCTCCCTCATCTTCTTGATCGTGCTCCACCAATAATCGTGGTTACCGCGCAGCAGTATCTTGTTGCCGGGCAGCGCCGCCAGTTCGTCAAGGTCGGCGACGGCCGTCTCAAGCTGCATCGCCCAGGAAGTATCACCGCAGATGATGACCGTATCGTCAGCAGTGACTGCGGCTTGCCAGGATTCCCTGATTTTCGGCCAGTGTTCGTCCCAATGCCGCCCGAAAACCGTCATGGGTTTTGTTGGTGGCGTTCCTGATAAATGCAGGTCTCCTATAGCGTATAGTTTCACTTGTCTGACTCCTTCTGTAATTGACAATTAATTGTCTCTAATATATAATGAATTCGTTAAATCCGATGAAGCGGACTATTAGTCTTAACCTTATGTTACAGAAAGTTGACGGTTGATGCAAGTCAATGCATAAAAAAGACGAACTCACCGCAAAGGAGCTTATGCAAAAACATAAGACGCTTGTCCGCGTTAAAGATTTCTAAGTGGTCGGCTTGGGCTGACAAACAGGGTGGTACCGCGGGTTATCTCGTCCCTTTCTGCTATGTGGCGGAAAGGTTTTTTTGTTTTCCCCGGAACCTGTAAAATTTGGGAGGGTATAGAAGCTATGATCGAGGAAAAGTACAGTCCGCATGAATTGGAAACAAAATGGCAAAAAGTGTGGGAAGAGACAAAGGCGTTCAAAACAGAAATTGATGAGAACAAACCCAAGTCCTATGTTCTGGAAATGTTTCCCTATCCATCCGGAAATCTGCATATGGGTCACGTTCGCAACTACTCAATCGGAGACGTTGTCGCGCGTTTTCGCACTATGAAAGGCTTCAACGTCCTTCATCCCATGGGGTGGGATTCTTTCGGCATGCCGGCAGAAAACGCCGCCATCAAGCATGGCATCCATCCCGCGAAATGGACGCTGGAGAATATAGCAAACATGACCCGCCAGCAAAAGGAACTGGGTCTGTCGTATGATTGGGACAGGGAAGTGACTACCTGCAAAGAGGACTATTATAAATGGACGCAATGGTTCTTTGAACTTTTCTATAAAAGAGGACTCGCTGTCAAAAAGAAATCCGCCGTCAACTGGTGCGATTCCTGCAATACCGTTCTTGCCAACGAGCAGGTAATCGACGGCAGATGCTGGCGCTGTGATTCAAACGTGGACAAAAAGGACCTTGAACAATGGTTCTTTAAGATAACTGACTATGCCGAAGAGCTTTTGGCAGACCTGCAGGAGCTTGACGGCTGGCCGGAACGCGTCAAAATCATGCAGAAAAACTGGATCGGCCGCAGCGAAGGTCTCGAATTCAGCTTTGAAGCGCCGGAACTCAATGAAAAAATTGCGGTTTATACGACCAGGCCGGATACGATTTACGGTGTGACCTTTGTCGTGGTTCCGCCTGAGCATCCCATTGTCGCCAAAATCCTTGCCGCAAACCCGGCTGCGGCGGAATTGAAGGCCTTCTGCGAAAAGGTAAGGCATCAGTCCGATCTGGAAAGGACCTCGAGCGAGTCGGAAAAAGAAGGGATGTTTACGGGCTATTACTGCACGCATCCTCTGACGGGCCGCAAGGTGCAGCTCTGGATTACCAATTACGTCCTGTACGAATACGGTACCGGAGCGGTCATGGGCGTTCCCACGCATGACGCTCGTGACTGGATGTTTGCCAATAAATACGGCATCGACAAGGTTGTCGTTATTCAACCGAAAGATAAGGAATTAAGTCTTGAAGAGATGGACGGCGCATATGAAGAAAGCGGCGTCATGGTAAATTCAGGCAAGTTTGACGGTATGGACAACGTCACCGCCATGGGCGAAATCATGGATGAAATCGAGAGCATAGGCATAGGCTCGCGCCGTGTCAATTACCGTCTGCGGGATTGGCTTGTCAGCCGCCAACGCTACTGGGGCGCCCCCATTCCCATCATCTACTGCCCCGAATGCGGACCGGTCCTTGTCCCCGAGGAGCAGCTGCCCGTCAGACTCCCACAAAATGTCGATTTTACGAGCGGTAACGTTTCGCCGCTTGCCACCTCGGAGGAATTTGTCAATTGCCTCTGCCCGGTGTGCAAAACCAAGGCTAAGCGGGAAACCGATACAATGGATACTTTCCTCTGCTCGTCCTGGTACTATCTGCGCTATACGGACCCGAAAAACGCCGAGCTGCCTTTTGCTAAGGAAACAGTCAACCACTGGATGCCTGTTGACCAATACATCGGCGGCATTGAACACGCGATTCTGCATTTGCTTTATTCCCGTTTTTTCATGAAGGTTCTGCGCGACGCCGGTTTGGTGGAAGCGGGCGAGCCCTTCAAGAATCTCCTGACACAGGGCATGGTAATCAAGGACGGGGCCAAGATGTCAAAATCACTTGGCAACGTTGTTTCACCCGAGGAAATAATCAGCAAGTTCGGCGCCGATACGGCGCGCCTCTTCATTTTGTTTGCGGCTCCGCCCGAAAGGGAACTGGAGTGGAGCGACCAGGGCGTCGAAGGCTCGTTCCGTTTCCTGAACAGGGTCTGGCGTATCGTTGCCCACTTTGACGGCAGGCTTTCGCTGCAGCAGGCGCATTGCGACCCGAAAGAGCTGGATGACGCAGATCGGGAATTGAGGCGCGTGCTTCATACCAGCATCAAAAAGGTCACAGACGACATCGAGCAGCGTTTCAATTTCAATACGGCCATCAGCGCCATGATGGAACTTGTCAATGCTCTGTATGCTTATAAGGAAAAACAGGAAAACCCGAAGCAAGGACTTGTTTTTGAAGCCGTTTCGGCTCTTCTGCGCATGCTGGCACCTTTTGTTCCGCACATTACGGAAGAACTCTGGGAAAGGCTCGGGGGCACTGAAGGCAGCGTCCACGCTCAGAACTGGCCGGCATATGACGAGGAAGCAATGAAGGTTGCCGAGGTTGAAGTCATGCTGCAAATTAACGGCAAGGGCAGGGAACGCGTCATTGTTCCGTCCGAGGCGACCAAGGAAGAGCTGGAAGCTTTTGCCCTTGCTGACCCCAAAATCAAGGAATTGATCGGAGACAGTGAAATCGTCAGGGTCGTTTGCGTCCCGAAACGGCTTGTCAACATCGTCATCAGGCAGTAAATGAAGGGGAGAAGGAGGACAGACTCCTTCTCCCCTTTTCATGCAGCAGGATTTGAAAAATGTTTTAGAGAGTGCTAACATAATAGCTGTAACGGAATCCCGGTTCTTTTTACGACGCTATTGCAGACTCACCTACAGTAACGCCATCACAGGCGACTGGGGTGAGTCTTTTTGTTGGGGGGGACGGCTGACTATGGAGCAGTGGGAGAGAAAGAAAGCAGCAGTTATTATCGTGCTGGTGCTTGTTCTTTCAGGAATCAGCGTTTGGCTGAGCAGACCGGGCCGCCTTGAGGAAGGGGTTCTGGCGGACGGTGAGCGTCTTGCGCTGCCAAGCCCCGGAGGGATTACGGTGTACGTGAGCGGCGCGGTTGTAAATCCCGGTCTGTACGAAGTGCCGGCAGACAGCAGGGCTAAAGATGCCATAGCGATAGCCGGCGGCATGACTTCCGAGGCGAATGTTGAGAAAGTCAACCTTGCTCGTAAGTGCAAGGACGGAATGCAGATTAACGTTCCGGCATTAAGCAGGAAGAGGGCAGCTCTTAAAACGGCAGGCGGACAAAGCACGGGCGGAGGAACGGGCGCTGAGACCGGGATCAGGGCAGAAGGCATTCTGCGCATCAATCTGAATAACGCAAGCACTGCGGAACTTGAAGAACTGCCGGGCATAGGGCCGGCCACGGCTGCTAAAATCATTGATTACAGAAGCAGGCAGCGCTTTGAAAAGATTGAGGACATAATGAAGGTTAAAGGCATCGGTAAGGCGAAATTCGACAAAATGAAAGAGTTTTTAGAGGTATAGCGTGGGTGCTCTTTGGTGTGCCTTATCGTTCTGTCTGGGCGATTATCTAAGTCTTTGTTATCGTGAAGCTGCCCACGCGTTTTGGCCCGTGTTTGTCTTAGCCCTTGCCCTTGCGCTGTACGTCTGCCTGCGGTTTCGTGACAAAAGCCTTGAAACTTTGCTTGGCGCGGCACTGTTGTTGTTTTTCCTTTGCGGAACTTTTGTCGGGAGCGCCGCAGCACTTAGAGAGCTTGAAGGGCTTCGGCAGTTTGTTGGCCGCGAAGTAATCGCCGGCGGCGATATTGTGCCGGGCACGATAAAGAAAATCAGGGACGGCACTTTTGCGATGTATCTGGACTGTGGTTACGTGCGGCAGGACAACCTGACGCTGCCTGCACAGGGTCTTCTGCGCCTTGTCATATCCGGTGTCCCGCCTGAGGCCCGGTTTATCAAAGCTGGCGGCAGTCTGCTTGTAAGAGGAAAACTAAAACCCGTCAGGGGCTTTGCCAACCCAGGCGTGTTTGATTCCGAACAGGCGGCCAGGGCCGGGGGCATCGCCGGCAGCATGTCGATAAAGGCAGTTGATGCCCGGTACCGTCCGGCAAAGAAAACCTGGCGCCACGCCCTGGCCGCCTGCAGCGCGCAAATGAGATCCCGGCTGTTTGACGCAATGCCTGCCAGGGATGCCGCAATTCTTGCCGGAATGACGCTCGGGGGCTATGAGGGAATTGACGAAGAAACGGTCAGAGACTTTTCAAGAACGGGGATCGTCCACATCCTGTCGGTATCGGGAAGCCACATCGCCCTTTTGGTTGGCTTCATGCTTTTTCTGGGTAAGAGTGCGCGGGTGGGGAGAAGGATAACGCTTGCAGCGTCTGCGTTCACAATTGTTTCCTATGCATTGCTCTGCGGCTTTGCGCCCCCGGTTTGGCGTTCGACCCTGATGGGGCTTGCCATGCTCGGTGGCCGCTGGTTCGATAGAAGGGAAGACAGGGGCGCGGTGCTCTCCTTTACCGCCGTCGCCATGCTTTGTTATAATCCCCTGTGGCTTCTGGACGTAGGTTTCCAGCTGTCCTTTGTCTGTACGGCAGGACTGATTTGCCTTGTTCCACGGCTTGAAGAGCTTCTTTCTGCTAAGATAGGAAACACTCTGGCGGCAGGTCTCGCGGTAACAATCGGGGCCCAGTTGCCGGCGCTTCCCCTGCTTGTTCACTACTTTCACCGGATTTCAGTGAGTTCGCTTCTGGCTAATCTCGTTATCGTGCCAATTGTCGAGGCCATAGTGCTGCTGACGATGCTCGGGCTCTTTTTGGGACTTGTTTTCAGGCCGGTCGGCACCGTCTTTTTATTAAGCGCAAGTCTTGCCCTGTCTCCTGCGTTGCTGCTGACCGGTCTTTTGGCCGCATGGCCGGCAGGGTGTATAACCGTGCCTGCCGTACCGGGAGCTTTTGCCCTCAGCTATTTCCTTCTTTTGTTTAACCTGTTTGCCCTGGCGCCGTTCAACAATTGGCAGAAACGGCAAAGGCTGGCGGTGGTTTTGGCCTGCTGCCTTTCCCTGGCGGCGCCGTTTGTTTTCAGACACTTTGCCGGGCAGGCCTTTACGGCCTATTTCATTGATGTAGGCCAAGGTGACGCGGCCCTTGTCGTGACGCCGGAAAAGAAAACCATTTTGATTGACGCGGGGGGTCTGCCGGGCAATTATGACACCGGAGAGCGGATAATCGTACCTTTTTTAAGATATCTCGGCATCGACCGGCTGGACGTGCTGATCATCAGCCACGGCCATCACGACCATGCGGGCGGGGCGGCGGCGGTTGCACGCAGCGTTCCCATAGATTGCCTTTTGCTGCCGCCACAGGACGAGAGCGAAGACATAGCAAGACTTTTACAGGAAGCGGGGCAAAGCCGCTGTGAATTTATCAAGAGCGGCCAACGCCATAAGCTTGGGAGAGCCGTCATAACAGTGCTCGCGGCGCCCACAGGCGTGCCCGGGTCCGCATACGGCGGCGGTAATGAGCGCTCGGCGATAATCAAGGTGGAAGAGGGCGGCAGGAGTTTTGTTTTTACGGGAGATGCCACCGCCGAGGAGGAACTTCTGGCAGTGAGTGAAGAGGTCAGGACGGATGTGCTGAAGGTGTCGCATCATGGTTCCAAAACCTCATCGGGGGAAGAATTCCTGCATGCCGCGGCTCCGCGCCTGACGGTGATTTCAGTCGGGGCGGATAATCGTTTCGGTCACCCGGCTCCCGAGACTTTGGAAAAGCTGCAAGGCATTGGTGCCAGGATTGCTCGGACTGACAGGGACGGCAACGTCAAAGTTGTTTTTGACGGTTTAAATTGCGCGTGTTATAGTTATCGGTGTCAGAAAGAATATTTTTAGCGGAGCGTATGATGGAAATAACGGCGGAGAACTTGCTTGCAAGCATTAAAAGAAAAGAGGAAATACCTGGAGTAGTCATTGTTTGGGGTGAAGAGGACTACTTCAAGGAAATCGTCACCCAGGAGCTTATTTCTGCCGTTTTTGCCGGTGTTGAAGCACGCGACAGGTCTGTCGGAGTTTTTGAAAAAGACGTGTCGTTGCCGGAGCTTGCGGCCGCCGTCAACAGTTATCCTTTTTTTTCCGGAAAAAGCGTTATATTGCTCAAGGAGCCGAGAATGCTGAAGCAGGACAAACAGCAGGACAGCGAGTCGCGCAAGGAGGAGCAGCTTAAATTGGCAGAGATTTTGGGCAATGTGCCCGACTTCTGCCAGGTGGTTTGTCTGGTGACAAAACTGGATAAGCGCTCCAAGTTTTACAAGAGGATGCAGACGGTTGCGGGAATCGTTGAAAGCAAGTCACTGAAGGTCTACAACCTGAAACCGTGGCTCGAACAAGAGGCGGCAAAATATGGCTGCCAGTGGGATAGGGGCGCGGCGGAATTAATAATCGAATACATGTCGGACACGGAAAACGTGCCGCTGGTACTTTTAAGCAAGGAAATTGAGAAGCTTTCTGTTTACGCAGGGCTACGAAAATCATGGACGCGCGAGGACGTGGGGCAAATCTTTGCCGAGCTGCCCGAGGTTTCCGCCTTTGCCTTGAACAACGCCATTGCCGAAAAGAGAATTGCAAGCATGCTGAGCCTGCTTGCACTCGAGGAAAAGCGCGGAACCAATGTTTTAAGAATAAGCGCTATGGTGTCATCCCAGCTCCGGAGGCTGCTGCAGGTCAAGGAAATGGCCGAAGCGGGCGCCGGCAGGGAGGAGATTGCGTCTGAGTTGAAAATGCATCCTTTCGTTGTACAGAAAACAATGGCCCAAACCCGCAATTTCAGCATACAAAGCCTGGAGGAGTGCCTTACGGGCATGGCTCGCTTAAACGTCGAGCTGAGAAAGGGCGGCAGACGCCTCAGACTGTTGGAAGAACTGCTGATCGTGCTTTTGCGCGCGGAAAGCGGAAAGGGTTGACGGGATGGCTAAGGAAGCAATAATTGTGAGCGCTTGCCTGCTTGGCATCCGCTCGAGGTATAACGGCGAAGAGGCCGTCAGCGAAGAAGTAAGTCTTTTGTCGAGAAAATACGAGCTTATACCGGTCTGCCCCGAACTGCTCGGCGGCTTGTCCGTGCCGCGGCCGCCCGCCGAAATCCTCGGAGGCCGGGTCATAGACAAAGAGGGCGCCGACGTCACCGCGAATTTTATCCTCGGTGCGGAAAAAACGGCGGAAATTGCGGAAAGACACGGCTGCAGTCAGGCAGTGCTGAAGGCTCGCAGCCCTTCCTGCGGAGCCGGCGTTATTTATGACGGGACATTTTCCGGTAAAAGAATTTCCGGCAACGGCATAACAGCCGACAGACTTTTAAGCCTCGGCATAAATATTGTCAGTGAAGACAACCTAAATGGTTTAAGATAGAGGTTGGAAGGTTTGTCAGTTTGTCAAAGTTTTTCTAATAAATTTTTAGGAGGTAGTAATTTATGTTATTGTCGCTGTTGCAAAAAGGTTTTGGAAACGACACGGACTTGAATTGTGCGGAAAAAATTCTTTATGGCGCGAGTTGGGCTTATAATCTGAAGCTTTCGCCGGAAGCGTTGAAGCTGGCGGCAGGTTTTGGCGGCGGCATGGGAGTAGAAAGCACTTGCGGCGCGATTACCGGAGGCGTAATGGTTCTCAGCCATCTTTACGTTGAGCAGCGTGCTCACGAGAGTGGCAGAATCAAGGTTCTGACCGGCGAGTTTATTGAAACCTTCAAAAAAGAAATGGGTTACGAGGACTGCAAAAACCTGAAAGCCAATTACCGGAACGAAGAAGTGAAGTGCAATCCGGTCATTTTCAAGGCGGCTGAAATCTTAGATGGGATCATTGCGAGAGAAGGCATCCGCAAATAAGCCCTGATACAAAAAAGACTGCCCAAAAGGCAGTCTTTTTTTGTGTAAAAACAAAAAACCCGCTGTCGGCGGGTTTGAGTTTGTCTTATTCCATTACATTGACGCGTTTTGCAAGACGGGATTTCTTGCGTGCTGCCGCATTTTTGTGGATGATGCCTTTACGAGCAGCTTTATCAAGTAAACCGGTTGCATTGACGAGGGTTGCCTGAGCTTCTTCCTTGGAGCCGGTTTCGGCTATGGCAACTACTTTGCGGGAAGCATTGCGAAGTGCTGCCTTAACGGGAGCATTTTTTGCACGGCGTTCTGCATCGGTTTTTACGCTACGGATTGAAGATTTGATATTTGGCAATGAATTCACCTCCTAAAATTACTTTACCAATGAATTCTATCACGACTAAAGTATTTTTGCAAGAAATTTGTTTGGAGGCTGCCAATATGAACAAACAGGGAAGCAGTGCCGTTTGTTCAATATTGCTATAGAAGCTCGTAGAATGTTATAATATTATTCACTAACAAAATTGTAACAAGGGTTGCAGCAAGCAGCAGAGAAAGACTGAGGTAAAATAATGTCGCAGAAATTCATAAGAAACTTTTCAATAATCGCTCACATCGATCATGGCAAGTCAACGCTTGCCGACCGGCTGATAGAGACCACCGGTACCCTTTCCAAAAGGGAAATGGAGGAACAGGTGTTGGACCAGCTTGATCTTGAAAGAGAACGTGGCATCACGATCAAGGCCCAGGCAGTGCGCATTTCTTATAACGCCAAAGATGGCAGCACTTATATGCTCAATTTGATTGACACCCCGGGGCACGTTGACTTTACCTATGAGGTATCAAGAGCCTTGGCTGCCTGCGAGGGCGCGCTTTTGGTTGTTGACGCCAGCCAGGGAATAGAGGCGCAGACTCTGGCCAATGTATATCTTGCCCTGGAGCATGACCTGGAAATAATCCCTGTAATCAATAAAATCGACCTGCCCGGTGCGGACGTCGAAAAGGTTATCAAGGAAATAGAGGACGTCATCGGTATCGATGCGTCCGAGGCGGTTTTAACGAGTGCCAAGACAGGTGTCGGCATTGAAGACGTGCTGGAGGCCGTAGTCAAAAGGGTGCCGCCTCCAGGGGGAAACGCGGACAAGCCGCTTAAGGCGCTTGTGTTTGATTCGAAGTTCGACCCCTATAAAGGCGTGGTTCTTTATGTGCGCGTGATGGATGGACGAATCCGCAAGGGCATGAGCATCAAGATGATGGCTACGGGAAAGGTTTTTGAAGTCACTGAGGTTGGAGTTTTCAAGCCGGACCTCGTAAACGTTGAAAGTCTTGACTCCGGACAGGTCGGCTTTTTTGCGGCGGCCATCAAAAATGTTAAAGACGCCCGCGTCGGCGATACCGTCACGGACAGCAAAAATCCGGCAGACGCGCCCCTGCCCGGATACCGCAAGGCAACGCCGATGGTTTACTGCGGTTTATATCCGGCCGAGAATTCGGATTACGACAATCTGCGCGACGCCCTGGAAAAATTGCAGCTCAACGACGCCTCGCTGGTTTTTGAACCGGAAACATCGCTCGCGCTTGGCTTTGGCTTTCGCTGCGGTTTTTTAGGACTCCTGCATATGGACGTCATTAAGGAAAGACTCGAACGCGAGTACAATCTGACTTTGATTACGACTGCGCCAAACGTTATTTACCAGGTGTTCAGGACGGACGGCAGCGTTGAAATGGTCGACAACCCCTCCCTGTTCCCGGATCCTACCGTGATAGAGCGGGTTGAGGAGCCTTTTGTCCGGGCAACGATTATTGCCCCCAAGGACTATGTCGGCGCTGTCATGGAGCTTTCCCAGGAGAAGCGGGGAGAATACGAGAATATGACCTTCGTTGACGAAAGCCGCGTCATGATTCATTATTCGCTGCCTTTAAGCGAAATAATATATGATTACTTTGACCGGCTGAAGTCCTCTACCAGAGGTTATGCCTCGCTTGACTATGAGCTTCACGGCTACCGGCCTTCCAACCTGGCCAAGGTGGACATTCTTCTTAACGGTGAGCCGGTGGACGCGCTTTCGGCAATTGTTCACAGAGACAGCGCACAGAGGCGAGGACGCCAGCTTGTGGAGAAACTCAGAAGCTTGATTCCGCGTCAGATGTTTGAGATTCCGGTGCAGGCGGCAATCGGCAATAAAGTAATCGCGCGTGAAACGGTGCGGGCAATGCGTAAGGACGTTCTTGCCAAGTGCTACGGCGGAGACATTTCCCGCAAACGCAAACTCCTGGAGAAGCAAAAGGAAGGCAAGAAGCGCATGAAACAGGTTGGAAGCGTGGAATTGCCGCAGGAAGCCTTTATGGCAATCTTAAAAATGGATTGATTGCAATGACTGAGAAATGGCAGCAAATACAAGGGATATACGTACATATCCCTTTTTGTATGCAAAAATGTTTATATTGTGATTTCGCTTCTTTCGCCGGCAAAAGCGGCCTGATGCATCAGTACGCCCTCAAGGTGTGTGAGGAAATCAGAAGCAGAGCGGCGGAAATGAAGGTAGAGGGGCGTGCCACCGTGTATTTTGGCGGTGGCACGCCTTCCCTTTTGCCGCCGGGAGACCTAAAACTCATTATAGCGGAGCTTCGTCAGTCGAAGCTATGGCTGGAGCCTGCCGAGGTAACGCTGGAAGCAAATCCCGGAACGATCGATGCAAACCGTTTGTCTGCCTATCGCAGGCTCGGCATTGACAGAATCAGCTTTGGCGTACAAAGCCTTAATGACGCAGAGCTAAAACGCATCGGGCGTCTGCATACCGCACAAGAGGCGCTTGCGGCAATTGCGTCAGCCCGGGAAGCAGGCTTTGCCAGGGTAAGCGCCGATTTGATGTATGGCTTGCCGGGACAGACTCTGACTTCATTCGAACAGACGCTTAAGTTTGCCATAGCTTCCGGAGTCGGACATCTGAGCGTGTACGGACTGACAATCGAAGAAGGAACTCCCCTGGCGGCCGCGGTCAGTGACGGCTCTATACTTCTGCCTGACGAAGAAGAGTGCGAGGCAATGTACGACCAAACGATCCGCTGTCTGGAGCAAAAGGGGTTTCGCCGTTATGAAATTTCCAATTTTGCCCAAAGCGGGCAGGAATCTCTGCATAACATAGTTTATTGGAATTATTTGCCTTACATGGGCTTTGGAAGCGCCGCATGTTCCTTTGACGGTCAGCGGCGCAGGACCAACGCGGAGGCGATAGAGGATTATCTTAAAGGCAGCGCGCCTTCTCTCGAAGAAATAGCGACGAGGACGGGTTTTGCGGAGGCGATGTTTCTCGGACTCAGGAAAACTGACGGCGTCGACCTTATGGAAATTAAGAGACGTTTCGGTATTGATGCCTGTGAATTCCTGGCTGCGGAATCAGCAAGCTCCATTAAAAAGGGACTGCTTCGCCTTGACGGAAAAAAGAGGCGTCTTTCCCTGACGGAGCACGGTATGAAGTTCGGCAACGAGATTTTCAGGTTGTTTGTATAAATTTTATAAAATACTTGACAACATTTCTTATAAGTGGTAATTTTATAGCAGATGTTAGCACTCTCCTGCTTGGAGTGCTAACAAAGTGAGGCGCAGGAGGTATAATGGTGCTTAACGAAAGAAAAAAAAGAATCCTGCAGATAATAATCGAAGATTACATTTCTACGGCGGAGCCGGTTGGCTCGCGCACCATTGCCAGAAAATATGACCTTGGTCTCAGCCCGGCAACAATACGTAACGAAATGTCAGACCTCGAGCTGCTTGGTTTTTTGGAACAACCGCATACCTCGGCCGGAAGGATTCCATCAGCAAGGGCCTATCGCTTTTATGTCGATTCAATGATCGAGCCGGGAACACTTACGGAGAATGACCAGGCTCTGATTGACGCCTGGTACCGTGAGAGAATTCGCAATATAGACGAAATCTTCCAATCAACTGCGAAGATTTTGTCAAGAATGACGAAGAACGTCTCCATGGTGCTTGCCAACAAGCAGGGCAGCAGGTTTTTCCGCTATCTTAAGTTCCTGCCGCTTGACGGCAAACGGGCAATTCTTTGCCTCGTGACGGACGACGGCGTTGTCGACAACTGCGTGATAGAAATACCGATCGGCATGACGCAGGAAGAGCTTGACTACCTGTCAAGCCGCATAACCAACAAGCTTCAGGGGTTTAACCTGGCAGGAATTACGGGTGACATGCTCCGGGATGTCTACAGCGACCTTGCACAGGACAAACTTCTGTTTTCTTCCATTTTTGAGGCCTTGCACAATATCGGCTCAAGCAACAGCGAGCAGAAGGTTTTTTTAGGCGGTACGCGCCAGCTGCTAAATCAGCCGGAGTTCCGCAATGTTGACAGGATTAAGGATCTTTTGTCAATCCTGGAAGAGGAAAAAGTACTGAAAGATATTTTGCACGCCGGCGAAAATTCGGGAGTCAAGATAACTATCGGTTCCGAAAACAAGTTTACCGGAATTCAGGACTGCAGCATGGTGCAGGCTACCTACCGCCTGAATGGAAGGGTGGTAGGGACAATGGCCGTACTTGGACCTACGAGGATGGAATACGGCAAAATTATTTCTGTGATGGATTATCTGCATCAATATCTAAGCAATATATTTGAAGAAGGCAGGAAGTAGAACGCGTTAAGAGGAGGAAGGGAATTGCGGAAAAAAGAAGTAAAAGAAGTGCTTGAAGAAATCAGGCAGGACGCAAACGGAGCAGCGGAAGCGGCGACCACTGAGACTGAGGCTGCCTCTGAAACACCGCCGGTTTTGGAGGCAGACGAAAGAGATGCGAAGCTTGAGGACCTGCAAAACAAGCTTTTGCGCCTGCAGGCTGATTTTGACAACTATCGGCGCAGAACGGCAAAGGAACAGACGCAGCTGGCAAACTTCGTAACTGTAAGCGTCGTAGAAAAGTTTCTAAGCGTTCTGGACAGCTTTGACAGGGCCGAAGAAAGCATTGCGAAGGCCAATGACGTTGAAAGCATCAGGGTTGGCCTGGAGATGATCCAAAGGCAGCTGAAGCAGGTTTTTATGGGGCTCAAGGTTGAAGAAATCCCCGCAAAAGGCGAAAAGTTCGACCCGCTTTATCACGAGGCGGTCATGCGCGGCGAAAATTCTGAGCTTGAAGACGACACTGTCGAAGCAGTCTTTGAAAAAGGCTATAAGCTGGAAGACAAGGTAATTCGCCACAGCAAGGTAAAGGTTGTCAGCAACGGCTGACCAAATTATTTAAAATTTTCCTAAATTTATATAGTAAATAAACAAAATTCGAGGAGGAATAAAAAATGTCTAAAGTTATTGGTATTGACTTAGGTACGACAAACTCTGTCGTAGCTGTGATGGAAGGCGGAGAGCCTACGGTAATTTCTACACAGGAAGGCGGCCGCCTGATCCCTTCCGTTGTTGGTTTTTCCAAGTCCGGCGAGCGCCTTGTGGGCCAGCTGGCAAAACGCCAGGCTATTTCCAACCCGGATCGCACCATAAGCTCGATCAAAAGGCAGATGGGTACCGATTTCAGGGTAAACATTGACGACAAGAAATACTCGCCGGAAGAAATTTCCGCAATGATTCTGCAAAAATTAAAGGAAGACGCGGAAAAATACCTTGGCGAAACAGTAACTCAGGCCGTCATAACCGTACCGGCTTACTTCAGCGACAGCCAGAGGCAGGCCACCAAGGATGCAGGCAAGATTGCCGGCCTTGATGTTCTGCGCATTATCAACGAACCAACGGCGGCAGCGCTTGCTTACGGCATTGACAAGTCAAACGACCATACCGTCCTTGTTTATGACCTGGGCGGCGGCACCTTCGACGTTTCCATTCTGGAAATGGGCGACGGCGTTTTCGAAGTCAAAGCCACAAACGGCGATACCCGGCTGGGCGGAGATGATTTCGACGAGCGGATCATGAAATGGATGATTGGCGAGTTCAAAAAGGAAACAGGCATTGACCTTTCGGTTGACCGCATGGCGCTTCAGCGTCTGCGCGAAGCATCCGAAAAGGCTAAGATCGAACTGTCGGGAGTGCTTACAACCAACATCAACCTGCCTTTTATTACTGCGGGATCAGACGGTCCCAAGCATCTTGACATGAACCTTACCAGGGCTAAGTTTGAAGAACTGACCGCGGACCTTGTTGAAAGAACGATGGGCCCGACTCGTCAGGCTTTGACAGACTCCGGCATGACGGCGAACGAAATTGACCGCGTAATTCTTGTTGGCGGCTCTTCCCGTATCCCGGCAGTCCAGGAGGCAATCAAGAAAATTCTGGGTAAAGAACCACATCGCGGTGTGAACCCCGACGAATGCGTGGCAGTCGGCGCAGCTATTCAGGCCGGCGTTCTGGCAGGAGAAGTCAAGGATGTTCTTTTGCTTGACGTAACCCCGCTTTCACTTGGCATCGAAACCTTGGGCGGAGTTTTCACCAAGATTATCGAACGCAACACCACGATCCCGACCTCCCGCAAGCAGGTCTTCTCTACTGCCGCGGATAACCAGCCTTCGGTTGATATCCATGTGCTGCAGGGCGAACGCGAGATGGCTGCCGACAACAAGACGCTGGGCCGTTTCGAACTGAGCGGTATTCCGCCGGCACCACGCGGCGTGCCTAAAATCGAGGTTGCCTTCGACATCGACGCCAACGGCATTGTAAACGTCAGCGCCAAAGACCTGGGCACCGGCAAAGAACAGAAAATAACAATCACTTCTTCCGGCACATTGAACAAGGACGAAGTCGACCGTATGATTAAAGAAGCCGAGGCTAACGCCGAGGCTGACAGGAAGCGCAAGGAAGTCGTCGAAGTAAGAAATCAGGCTGATTCTCTGTGCTACCAGGCAGAAAAAACCATCAAGGACATGGAAGGTAAAGGCAGCGAGGATTTGGTTAAGAAAGTCGAAACAGCTCTTGCCGTTCTGAGAGAAACTTTGAAAGGCGACGATGCGGAAAAAATCAAAGCAGACACCGAGGCTTTGACAAAACCGCTCTATGAATTGTCTGCGGAACTTTACAAGCAGACTGAGGCAGACAAGGCTGCCGAAGGGGCTTCCGCCGAAGGTGGGAAAAAAGCTGCTGACGACGTTGTCGACGCCGAGGTTGTTGACGAGGAGAAAAAATAACAAGCTTTAGGATGGTGTGGAAACTTTGAGCAAAAGAGATTATTATGACGTGTTAGGCGTTTCCAAAAGCGCCACGGCGGACGAATTGAAAAAGGCATATCGCAAGTTGGCACGTCAGTATCATCCTGATGTCAACAAAGACAATCCTGACGCAGCCGAAAAGTTTAAGGAGTGTTCTGAGGCCTACAGTGTTTTATCCGATGAAACCAAGCGCGCCCAGTATGACCAGTTCGGCCATGCCGCCTTCGAAAACGGAGGCGGCCCGGGTGCCGGCGGTTTTGGCGGCGCCGCAGGCATGGAAGATATCTTTGACATGTTTTTCGGCGGCGGCCGCGGGGGCTTCGGCGGAGGGCGCCGTCCCAAGAGCGGTCCGCAAAGAGGCGCGGATTTGCGTCTTGATTTG
>JAAYIB010000067.1 GCA_012744295.1 Acholeplasmataceae bacterium | reverse complement strand
TGGTCAGGCGTGATGCCGTTCTTTTCGGCAACGGCCACATACATGGCCAAAAGGACTGCTGCCGGTCCGTTAATCGTCATCGAGGTTGAAACCTTGGAAAGGTCAATGCCTTCAAAAAGCTTTTCCATATCGGCCAGGGAGTCGATCGCGACTCCCACCTTGCCGACTTCGCCGTGCGATAACTCGTCCGAAGAATCAAGCCCTACCTGCGTCGGCAGGTCCATTGCCACCGAAAGTCCCGTCGTGCCTGAAGCCAGTAGCATCTTGTATCTCTCGTTAGTCTCTTCGGCAGTCGCAAAACCGGAATAAGCCCGCATTGTCCAAAGCCTGCCGCGATACATGGTCGGCTGTACGCCGCGGGTGAAGGGATATTCTCCCGGATAGCCAACCTTGGCGCAATAGTCGAGGTTCTCTGTATCAAGAGGTGTATATAACGGTTTTACGTCAAATTTCTTTCTTTCCGGATTCTTTGCCGTCTCCTTGGCCAGTTTCGCCTCGTATTTCTGCAAACCCTCCGTGATAGCTGTCTTCTCTTCGTTGTTCATGTAAATTCCTCCCTTTTTTCCCTGACAAATATTTTGCAGCACTTCCTGCATTATAGCCTTAAAGCATGCTTCCCGTCTTCACAAACTTCATCTGCAGGTCGAAAGCATGCTCGAGGTCCGTCGGTTCGTGGCCCGGGCACTTCTTTTCGGCACGCTCCAGATATTCCGTAAGCAATGGCCTGAAGTCGGGATGGGCGCATTTTTCAATAATCAGTCTCGCCCTCTTGATTGGTGTCAGACCGCGGATATCGGCGACGCCCTGTTCCGTTATGAAAACCATCGTGTCATGTTCGGTATGGTCCACGTGCGTGCACATCGGGACGATGCGGGAAATCAGCCCGCCCTTGGCAGTCGATTCCGTCGAGAAAATCGTCAGTCTTCCGTTTCTCATGAAATCGCCGCTGCCGCCGATGCCGTTCATCATCGTGCTGCCCATTGCGTGCGTCGAATTCGCATGGCCGTAAATATCAAATTCCAAAGGGGTGTTCATGGCGATAAGCCCCATGCGCCTGATGATCTCGGGATGATTCGTTATATCGAGAGGCCTCAGCAGCATATGCTTGTTATAGAGATCCGGGTCCTCATTGTACATCTGCATGACCGCCGGCGACGGAGTAAAGGCGCAGCCCGAGGCAAACGCGAACTTGCCCGACTTGATCAGCTTGAACACTGAATCCTGCATGATTTCCGTGTACATTTCCAAATTCTCGAATTTTGATTTTTCCAAACCCATCAGCACGGCATTCGCAATGCTCCCCACACCCGACTGCAGCGGCGGCAGCTGCTGGGGCAGACGTCCCACCCGTTGTTCGTGTTCGAGAAACTCGACCAGGTTGTCCGCAATTTTTTCGCTCGTGGCATCGGGAGGTGTCAGATTCCTGACGTGGTCGACAATGTCCGACTCCACAATGCAGTCAATCCTGTCAAGGCCGCATTCGAGATAACGGCTGCCGACACGGTCCCTTGGCGTATAAATCGGTATTTCCCTTCTCCCGGGCGGCAGTGGCAACACGTAAAGGTCATGAATGCCTTCGTACGACAGCGGAATACTCGTGTTTACTTCAACAATGATCCTTTTCGCATGCTTGACAAGCATCGGCGTATTCCCGACCCCCGAGCCAAGCACTATATCGCCGTTTTCCGTGATTGCGGCAGCTTCGACTATCGCAACGTCCACATCACCGAAATAGCCATAGTCAATGTGCTGGGCAAAATGGCTTAGATGCTGGTCCAGATACTCTATTTCATTCTTATTGATGCCGACCTTCATGCTTCTGTTGGAATAAGCATAATACGGCATGCGACCCTTGATACCATTGACCGCTGCCAGTTCTTCCTCGATTTCGGGACCGACCGAAGCACCGCTCCAAAGATTGATCCGGCACTTCTTGCCCGCACTGATAGCCCTGGCCAGAGCCATCGTTGTTTTTTTCGGATAGCCCGAAGGCGTGAATCCGCTTACGCCAACATTCATGCCGTCCTCGATTAATAAGGCCGCCTTTTCCGGGTCAACAATCTTCTTAAAAAGTTCGGGGTTGCGCAGCCTGCTGGAATCAAGCATTTCTCTTCTCCTCCTTTTAATTGAACAAACATAGTATTATTCGACGTACTATTCGACAAGATTTCCTCTTACCCACATTCTATACCCTTTTCATAATCACATAAAACATCGCTTTTTGATTTATAATATATGCTTAAGAGATATTAAGCTTGGTTTTTAGCACTTTTTGTCTGTATTTCCCTTAATATTCAACCTTCTGTGCCAATCTCTAAATATGGTCCACTCATAAGGGACTGTACGGCTTAGCTTTCCACTTTATACCGGATATGGAATAGTGCTGTTATTGCAGTCTTCCTGATGTTCTTAAGTTTATAAGCACTGTCGCAAACAGTGTGGCTGCAACGCACGCAAAAAGCGAAAAAGACAGCCGGAAAAGTTGTCAGGCGACAAATTTCCGGCTGCTTTACAAGAGGAGGATGGTTGTTTGCAGGTGTATTGTGGGTTTAATTATTTGCTGTAATATACATATTTCAGTTATTGTCTGGTCAGCAGCTGACGATTTCTCTGACTTTGGCCCGGAAGTCATCTACCCGGTCGAGATCGCGAATCAAGTTGACAAGTGCCCTAGCCTGGTCTTGCGTGTAAACTTCGGCAGCGAGCGACATAAATTTCTCAACCGATTCTTCCCAGGTAAAGGCGTTATCGGGATCGCCCTTGGGATATTCGACGAGTTTTTCAAGAACGCTGCCGTCTTTCAGCTTCACTATTATTTTCGAAGCTAACTTCGTGGAATCTTCGAGGAAGATTTTTTCAATTGCCGGGTCTTCAATAACCCGGATTTTTTTCATAAGGCTGCGAACTTCTTCGTCATTGATTACATCGGGAGCAAACTGGCCGACGCCGAGCTGTCCATGCTTCAACATAGCGGCAACACAGTACTGGATGCTGAACTTGCAGCCGTAGGGATTTTGTGGGTCAGGATTATCGACCAGGTAGCCGGTAATCTTGTTCACGTAGAGAGCTATTTCTTCAACATCCTGCGGGGAGATGTTTTTCTCTCCGCGGAAAACCTTGACGGCGAAGTTGGCAGCGTGTGTATGTTTGCAGCAGGCATAGGGCTTGAAGGAATTATCATCAATCTTGAATTTGCCGTTGCCGATATTTTCAGTAAGCTTGTAGAGCTTTGGCTCCTTCATCATCGCCCGGCAAAAGCCCTTTTCACCTTCAAGGATTTCCGATGCCGCTGTAAAACCGTCGCGGGCGAGATAAGCCGAAAGCACGCCTGCATAGCAGCTTTTACCCGCGTGCAGCGTCTTGCTCATGGCGCCCTCCTTCAGGAACTCCCAAAGACCTGCCGCCTGCGTTCCGGCGCTGCCGAGGCACTGGTTCATCTTTTCGGCGTCAAGATTCATCAGCCTGCCGGCGCTCGCAGCGGCGCCAAAAGTCCCGGCCGTGCCCGTCGTGTGCCAGAAGAAATAGGAATCTGGCAGCACCGATTCGCCTACGCGAGCGCCGACCTCGTAGCCGGCTACCGTGGCTAAAATCATGTCCCGGCCGCTTTTGCGGTGGCTTTCAGCCACCGCAAAAACGGGTGGAACGACTACGCAGGCAAGATGAATAATCGAGGCATTGTGCAAATCGTCAAAGTCCAGGGAGTGTGAAGCCGAACCAATGCAGAAGGCTCCCTGCAGCGCCGAGGTTTTTATGTTATTGCCTGAAAAAACGCTTGCTTCTTCCTTGCCGCCCGAGGACAGAAGAATGTTGTGAATAATCTTTATTGGTTTTTCCTGCGAGCCTCTGATACAGACCCCCAACCAGTCCAGCATGCATTGTTTGGCCATGCTGATGCTCTTCGCGGATAAATCTTCATATTGAAGCTCCGCGACGTATTTCGCCAGTGTCTTTGTTTCCATGCCAAAACCCTCCTTTTTCACTTAACCATTGTAATCGATTCTGCTTGGTCAAATTACAAACCTTTTTTATGCGGGGCGCAGAACTCCAGCAAGATACCGACTGATTTGGGATGTACGAAGGCTATGTCCATACCGCCGGCGCCGCCGCGGGGCTCCTTGTCTATCATAACCGCGCCCTTTTTCTGAACTTCGGCAATCACGGCATCGATATCATCGACGCGAATAGCCAGATGCTGAATGCCCTGTCCGTTCTTATCAATGTAGCGGGCAATAGGGCTGTCGGGGGCGGTTGCTGCCAACAGCTCCAGCAAAGTTTCGCCGCAAGGAACGAAAACCGTTTTAGCCTTCTGTTCCTCCACGGTTTCCTCCCCCGTGCAGGAAAGACCTAAGACTTCCGTATAGAACTTTTTGGCGGCGTCCAGATCCTTGCAGGCAATACCTACATGGTCAACACAAATGCACTTGAACAATTTTACTCCCCCTTATAATTGCTCCGGTCTAATAATAATGGATGCCTTACTTATTCTTCTTGTTTTTCTGAAATTCACGACATTGCTAAAACATACTTTTTGTACTGCCGGAAGCATTCTTTCCTTCGCATCCATTGTATAGCTAAATCATAATCACATAAAACATCGCTTTTTGATTTATAATATATTTAAAACCGATATTTGCATCGATTTGTTGCATTAGCTGCAGACTCATTGGTTTTCAGCGGATAATATGTAATTATTTATTTCCTTTGAGCATTGAAAAAAACTTTTTACCTGAATAACTCCATCAATAATTTTACTCGGAAACAAAAAAGCAGCACAAGCCGCGTTGGTTTGTGCTGCTTTCCTGCCGCTTACGGGCGGCCGAAAGTTTTTATGAACAGCCGGATTTGCCTATAGGGGCTCTCCCACTCTGTTCCATTTTACGTCAAGCGTGCGGCAATACTCTAAAAACACTTTAGCCACAGGCGAAAGCGAGTGATTCCTGGCAGTTACCATTGTTTTCTTGATACGCAGGCGGGGATCGTCGATTATTTTCGAGCAAAGAAAATCACCGAAATTCTCTTCGCCGCTCACAGGTACAACGGCAATGCCGACCCCCTGCCTTGCCCACTTGATTGTGGAAGTCTTGGTCGTATTCACGCTGAGGATATTGGGTGTTATGCGCGCGTCCGCACAGACTGTCTTAAAAGCGGACAGGCAGCCGCGTGAAAGGTTCACGGGCACCCCCTCCAAGAGCTCCAGTGGGAGACGCGGCTCATCAGATGGAGCAATCCAGGTATTCTTATAAGGATAAACGGCCGTTAGAAAATCATAGGCTTCATAAATGGTGTTAAAAGCCTCCGCGTACTGAATCGGCGCCCTGGCCACACCGATTTCCGTCAGTCCGTTCAGTAGCTGCGCCTGCATTTCCAGCACCGGAACCTCGTACAGCTCGTAGCGCACGTTCGGATAAAGCTTGCTGAAACCGCTAAGGTATTCGTCAATGAATTCCAAAGACATGGATGGTGAAAGACTGATGCAGAGCGTCCCTTCCGTACCGCTGCTCAAAGCCTCGATTTCTCTGAGAACAAGTTCGTCGAGCTTGCAGATGTAGCTTGACTTCTCATAAAGGATTCTGCCCGCCTCAGTCAGCTTCAGCTTGCGTACGCCACGTTTAGTAATCAGAAGCTCGGTACCGAACTTCGCTTCAAAGGCCTTCAGCTGACTGCTCAGAGCCGACTGCGCGATGTGCAGTTTTTTGGCGGCCGCGGCCAGGCTGCCGGCCTCAACGATAACCCGGAAATTCTTGTAATAGTCAAGATTCACTTTGTTTGCACCTCGCTTGGAAAGTAGGAGAAATTATTAACGTGATTTGTTTAAATTTTCCAAATTCATTTGTTTAATATGTTAAGTTTATCATTGCGGGAATTGATTGGCAAGGCTGACGGAACCAAAGACAAAAACAGGCCTTCGGGCGGAAATCCGCTCAGAAGGCCTGCATGCTTTGCAGCAAATTTGTCTTATTGGTCCGTAATGCGCCTGATTACCTCGCGGTAGGCTTCCTCAACCCCGCCAAGGTCGCGGCGGAAACGGTCCTTGTCAAGCTTTTCGCCGGTGTCAAGGTCCCAGAGACGAGAAGTATCGGGCGTTATCTCGTCGGCAAGAATCACCTTTCCTTCTTCGTCAACGCCGAACTCCAGCTTGAAATCAATCAGCTGCAGTTTCCTTGCAAGCAGGAATTCCTTGAGAATGTCGTTGATTTTCAAGGCGTAACCCTTCATGCAGTCAACCTGATCATCCGTAGCAAAACCAAAGGCCTCGGCGTAATCGGCGTTGATCATCGGATCTCCCAGCTCGTCATTCTTGTAATAGAATTCGACCAACGGTCTTTTCAGGACGTAGCCCTCTTCCACGCCCATCTTCTTGGCAAGGCCGCCGGCAACTATGTTCCTCGTTACAACTTCCATCGGGATGATCGCGACCTTCTTGCAGAGGGCCTCCCTGTCGCTGATCTTCCTGATCTGATGATGCGGAATGCCGTTTTTGCCCAGAAGTTCGAAAAAGAATGAGGTAATCGTGTTATTCATAATTCCCTTGTCGACAATCGTGCCCTTCTTCAGACCGTTAAGTGCCGTTGCGTCATCCTTATAATATACAATTATTTCATTGGGCTTTTCCGTGGAAAAAATTTTTTTCGCCTTTCCTTCATACAACATTTTTGACATAGCCAATACCCCTGCTTTCTTTGCTGTAGGTTAAAAACGGGCAAGCCTTCAGGCTCGCGCGAAGGCACTTTTTCTTCGCGTTTTCAGTTTAGACCATCCGCACATGGCTGTCAATATTTTCCCGAATGTTTTTTTATTTTTTTATCTAAAAATGACAAAATACGGTGTTTTCCCGAACAATAATTTTTATTGCTTGCATTTATTTCGTTTTTTTTGCAAAAAAGCCTTTACAAAAAAGAAAACTCCGTTTATACTCTTATCAGAAGCAACAGTGCTGTTGCGAGGATAAAACCTCGGCCGCGCTGTTGTTTTTTTGCATTATGCATAAGGAGGAAAAGTTATGAAAAACGTGCCAAAACTATTCGGAGAACTCGTTTTCAACGAAACCGTCATGAAGGAAAAGCTTCCGGCAGCCACTTATAAGGCCTACAAGGCCTATCTGGCAAGCGGCGAAAGCCTTGATCTGCCGATGGCCAACGTCATTGCCAACGCCATGAAGGACTGGGCCCTGGAAAAAGGGGCAACGCATTTTACCCATTGGTTCCAGCCGATGACCGGCATCACCGCAGAAAAGCACGAAAGTTTCATAACTCCAACCGCCGACGGACGCATCATCATGGAGTTTTCCGGCAAGGAACTGATTCAGGGCGAACCCGACGCTTCCAGCTTTCCTTCCGGAGGCCTGCGTGCGACCTTCGAGGCCAGAGGCTATACGGCCTGGGATCCGACGTCCTATGCCTTTATCAAGGATAACACCCTTTGCATCCCCACAGCCTTCTGCTCCTATACCGGCGAGGTTCTTGACAAGAAAACGCCGCTTTTGCGCTCCATGTCGGCAATTGATGCGGCCGCCAGAAGAATCCTTGCTCTCTTCGGCACATCGACCGAAAGAGTCACCACGACCGTCGGCCCCGAACAGGAGTACTTCCTGATTGACAAGAAGCTTTGGGAGCAAAGACGAGACCTCTTTTACACCGGGCGTACACTCTTTGGTGCCATGCCGCCCAAAGGCCAGGAAATGGAAGACCATTACTTCGGCATTATCAAACCGCGCGTCCTCGCCTTCATGCAGGAATTGGACGAAGAACTCTGGAAGCTCGGCGTGCTGGCTAAGACGGAACATAACGAGGTAGCACCCGCACAGCACGAGCTGGCGCCGGTATTCACGTCAACAAACATAGCAACGGACCACAACCAGCTGACAATGGAGTTTATGAAGAGAATCGCTTCAAAACACGGCCTTGCCTGTCTGCTGCACGAGAAACCCTTTGCCGGCGTTAACGGCAGCGGCAAGCATAACAATTGGTCCATTGCGACGGCCGAGGGGGAAAACCTGTTGACACCCGGCAAAGAACCACAAAACAATACGCGTTTCCTGCTTTTTTTAGCCGCCATTATCAAGGCGGTCGACGATTACCAGGATTTGCTTCGCGTTTCGGTGGCAAGCGCGGGCAACGATCATCGGCTTGGCGCCAACGAGGCGCCGCCCGCAATTGTTTCCGTCTTTTTGGGCTCCGAGCTTACGGCGATTCTGGAAGCGGTGGAAAAGGATGCCGAATACAATGCCAACGCCGTCAGCATCATGCAGCTCAACGGCAATGTCATACCGCACTTTGCCAAAGACACGACCGACAGGAACCGCACCTCTCCCTTCGCCTTTACCGGCAACAAGTTTGAATTCCGCATGCCCGGCTCATCCTTCTCGATTTCAGGTCCCAACATCGTCTTGAACACCATCGTCGCCGAGGTTCTCGAACAGTTCGCGGATGAGTTGGAAAGCCAAAAAGACAAGGAGTCTGCTATCAAAAAGCTTATCCGGGAAACAGTTGCTGCGCACAAACGGATTATCTTTAACGGTGACGGCTATACCGACG
>JAAYIB010000066.1 GCA_012744295.1 Acholeplasmataceae bacterium | reverse complement strand
GACTCTGGCAGAAGGTATTCGTGAGGCCGGTGGAGATCCTGAAGCTGTCGCCGCCCGTGAAAAGACCTTTAACCCTGAAGATTTGCGCTGCTTTTTGGAACTGCACATTGAGCAGGGGCCGCTGCTGGACCGTGACGGTCTGCCTGTAGGCATCGGTACGGGCATTCCCGGAAATTTCCGCTTTCCAGACGCGCGCGTTTTAGGAGAGTACGGCCATGTTGGCTTGCTCAAGGCCTGGCGCCATGACGCTGTAACAGCTGCGAGCGAATTCGTTGTCGCGATGGACGCTTTGTGGGATGAATGGGAGAGAGAAGGCAAACCGATGGCCTGTACGATTGGGAAGTTCAGTACCGACCCGGGACTGCACGCAATGACCAAAGTGCCTGGAGAGCTGCGCTTTTCACTTGACGTGCGTACCTACAGCCCCGAACATCTGCAGGAATTAGAGACAAAGACGCTGGCTATAATCCGTTCAATTGAGGAGAGGCGAGGTGTCCGCTTCGAGCTTGGAAACACTGCTCGTGCTGCAGTCGGTGAAATGGCACCGGAGATACGTGACGGCTTTGAAGCAATTGCCCGCGAGCTTGAGATTCCTTACCGGCTTATAGGAAGTCCCGCTTCTCACGATGCGGCGGCCTTTGCGGCGGCCGGAGTGCCGACGGCTATGATCTTTGTCCGCAATGCCAACGGCAGCCACAACCCGGCCGAGGCGATGACTATTGAAGATTTTCTTGAAGCTACGGCAATCATGGCGGCATGGCTCGCCAAGGAGGTTTGACGCTCCTGAGCCGCAGGCGGTTAATAATAATCGGGGAGGTATTAACATGTATGTATTAGCGGTAAACGGAAGCCCGAGAAAAAACGGGAATACGGCAGCCTTGCTTGCCAAAGCCCTGGAAGGGGCCGCATCACAAGGTGCGCATACTGAAATCATCCATTTGTACGACCTGAACTTCAAAGGCTGCACAAGTTGTTTCGCCTGCAAGCTGATTGGCGGCGAAAGCTATGGCAAATGCGCATATCGGGACGATCTGACGGATGTTCTCGCAAAGATTGAAAAAGCCGACGCGGTGATCTTTGGTTCGCCCATATATTTCAGCGAAATAACGGGTGAGATGAGATCCTTGCTGGAAAGGCTGATTTTTCAGTATCTTGTCTATGATGAAAACTACTCCTCGCTGAATTTGCATAAAAAGCCCGTCGCCCTTTTCTTTACGATGAACGTGCCGGAAAACATGCTGAAGGTCATTGAATATGACAGGCTTGTACACAAATATAAAATCATGTTCGAGAAGCATATGGGGCCGACTGAAACATTGCTTGCCACTGACACATATCAGTTCATTGATTACTCCAAGTACGTTTCTACCGCGTTCAACGAAGCGGCGAAGGCAAAAGTCAGGCAGGAAGAATTTCCCAAAGTATGTCAAAAGGCATTGGAAATGGGCATAAGCTTTGGAAGCAAGCCGACCGAATAATTCAGGTGTCAATTTAATCTGCCGTTTATACTTCAAAAAACATTGCTTCAAATTTATAAGTTCCTTTTTGATAAACTTGCCCGTTTTAAAAACGTTCTGGCAATCGCGCCAAGCACGATGCATAACCGGACGCAATAATGTGATTTTCAATATAGGAGGATTTTTTTGGTGATTAGTTTTGAGCATAAGATTTTTCGTGAAGAAGGGGTCAATGTTTTGGAAATTGACATACTCCCATCGAAACTATGCAATTTCGACTGCATCTTTTGCCCCGCAGGCAGAACGGAAGGCAGGTCCGATAAGCAAAAGTCTTTTGGCGAGCTTGCAGGCGGTCTTCGTGAATTAGAACTTCTTTTGAATAAATACGAAGCCGATGTTGTTTCTTTAAACTCAAAAGGAGAAGCGCTCTTAAACGCTAATGTCGAGGAATACATTGATTTTATAAAAGGCAGGGGAAGAGTTGTCCGTTTGGTTTCAAACGGTTACTTGCTCGGAGTTGATAAATACCGACTGATAGCCTCTAAGTGCGATGAAGTTTTCGGCGAGATAAAAACGGTAAATGAAGATGATTTTCAAAAAGCGCAGCGGCCGCTGACAGGATATACACTGTCGGAATACGTCAATAATATGGCAAGTTTCAGGCAGCAATATCGAGGCAGGTTCATTTTTGCAGTTACTTTAATAGCAGGTTATAATGACGACGAGGCCTCTGTTGAAAAAATTTGCGCTATTATCAGGGCAATTGTTTCTGACGAGGTTGTCGTGAGGAGAATGGAAGACGAACGCTTTAAGAGAAAACTTGGCATAAATGACGGTGATTTTGAAAGAATTTCTAAAAAGATTCTGACTTCCGGCCTCCCTGGGCAGGAAGGGAGCAATCGCGTGTTAAATAACGGGAACTTGGCAGATGGTAAATGGCTTGCAGAACGAAACGGTAATTGTTACAGGCGGTGCCAAAGGCATCGGCAGACCTGAGGACCTG
>JAAYIB010000065.1 GCA_012744295.1 Acholeplasmataceae bacterium | reverse complement strand
GTTTGCGAAGAAACGGCATAGGCGATCCGAGACGGTATGTTCGCCTTGATGATGCCGGTAATAACGTCAACCGAGGGACGCTGCGTGGCCAAAATCAAATGAATGCCGGCCGCCCTGGCTTTTTGCGCCAATCTGAGTATGGCGTCTTCGACGTCAACTGCCGCAACCATCATCAAATCAGCCAATTCATCGATAATTATCACAATGAATGGCAGTTTCTCTTCCGCAAGCTCATTATATCTGTTGATTTCGCGCACTTGCGCGTCGGCAAAAAGAGTATAGCGCCTCTCCATCTCGACAACCGCCCAATGCAGCGCCGAAGCGGCCTGCTTGGCGTTTGTGACGACGGGCGTAAGAAGATGCGGAATTCCATTGTAATTCGTTAATTCAACAACCTTGGGATCAACCAGTATCAGTCTTACTTCGTCAGGAGATGCCCTGAAAAGAATGCTGGCAATGATAGTGTTAATGCAAACGCTTTTGCCTGAGCCGGTAGACCCTGCAACCAAAAGATGCGGCATCTTGCCCAAGTCGGCCATTACTATCGAACCGGTTATATCCTTTCCAAGCCCTACGCAAAGCTTGCTTTTGGCCTTCTTGACAGGCTCACAGTCAATTACCGCGCGAAATGGAACCGTCTCGTTCTTCATGTTCGGAACTTCAATGCCGATAGCGGTCTTGCCCGGAATCGGTTCAATCCTGATAGAAGGGGCCGCAAGCTTAAGAGCAAGGTCATCGGACAGATTTACGATCCTGCTGACCTTCACGCCGGGAGCAGGTTCCAGCTCAAACCTTGTGACCGATGGGCCGCAGGTTATGTTGACCACGCGTGCGCGCACGTTGAAGTCATTAAGCGTGCGTTCAAGAATATTGCTTTGTTCCCGCACCTCTTCATTGAGTAAGGGCTGACGTCCGTGCGGCAAGGCATGCAGCAGCGACAGGGGCGGATATTTATAGCCATTGTCGTGGTTTAAGCTTTCAACTGTGAACAGCGCCGTTTCAGGCATTTTATCCTCTGCAGGTTTCTTTTTCGAATTAGGCGCTTCTATTTCCGTTTTTGGAGCCCGCGCGACTGTTTCAGGTTCGGCAAACTTTTCCTGGTCATAAAAGAGCCGTTTTTCTTTAAATTGCTCCTTCGCCAGCGCTAAAGATTCCGCTGCGCTCTTAACGCTGCTTTCAGTTTTATCTGCTGATGACTTAAGGGAAAACTTTCCTGTGAGAATTGCCGAGCAAACTACACCGGCGGAAAGAATAATCAGCGCTCCGGGAACGCCGGCCAGTCTTCTCAGCAAAAAGAGAACAGCTCCGCCAACTATGCCTGCTCCCTCGGGCAGACGCTCGGCAAGTATCTCTTCGTTTAAAGGAGTATAAAAATGATGCAGAAGACCGAGGGAACAAAGTCCGAGCAAAAGATACGAAAAGAAAATCCTGTCAAAGGTTATGCCCCGGTGCCTCAGGGCAAGGCTTAAACCGAAAAAAAGGAGCAAAAAAGGAAGCAACAGGGCCGCTTTTCCCAAAAGATACTGCAAACCCTTGGCAGTAAAAGCGCCCAGGCTGCCCATATTCATTCCGTAAAGAGTCAAAAACATAAAAATCGCCGTTGCGGAAAGGATTACCCCTATCAGCTCTTTCATGCTGCCAGAATTGTTTTTGACGTTGTTTGCCCTCTTATCCAAATTATGCACCTCACCGCAGCATTTAGGACAATGCTCAGATTTCCATGATTACCGGCAGTATCATCGGCCTCCTGCGTGTTTTTTCAAACAGATACCTGCTGAGAGAATCCCTGACCGCGGACTTTATGGTCGACCACTCGGAAACACCGTTCACCTGACACTTGTTAAGCGCAAGCTGAACCTTCTCCCTGGCCGTGTCCATCAGGTCGTCCGCCTCGCGCACATAGACGAAGCCGCGCGATACGATGTCGGGACCGGCCACTACGGTGCAGTCCTGCTTATCGATAGTAACTACAACAATCAGTATGCCGTCCTGCGACAACTGACGGCGGTCACGCAGTACTATGTTACCAACGTCGCCGACGCCCAAACCGTCCACAAGAACCTTGCCGGCCGTCACTTTGCCGTTTATTCCGACTGAATCCGGAGTAATCTCTACAACAGAACCGTTTTCGGCAATTACCATATTTTCCTTAGGCATGCCAAGTTCCTGTGCCAGCTTTGCATGTTTGACCAGCATCCTGTACTCGCCGTGAACAGGCATAAAGAATTTCGGACGAAGAAGATTGTGCATCAGCTTGATTTCTTCCTGGCTTGCATGTCCGGAAACATGGATGCCCACGGATTTTTCGTAGATAACCTCGGCGCCTAGCCTGAAAAGATGGTCAACAGTGCGTGATACGCCCTTCTCGTTGCCCGGAATCGGCGTTGCCGAAATTATAACAGTGTCGCCGGGGATAATACCGACCTTTTTGTGGTCGCTCATTGCCATCCTGGTCAAGGCGGACATCGGTTCGCCCTGGCTGCCGGTCGTAATGATGACCAGCTGGTCATGACGGTAATTGTTTGTTTCATCGATATCTATCATCGTACCTTCAGGTATTGTCAGATAGCCGAGTTCTGTCGCAATGCTGACGACGTTGACCATGCTCCTGCCAATAACGGCGACCTTCCTGTTATAACGGGCCGCAGCCTCGATTACCTGCTGAATACGGTGGACATTTGAGGAAAAAGTCGCTACGATGATACGGCTTTTGGCATAGCGGAACTCCTCGTCAAAGGTTCTGCCGACAATTTTCTCGCTAGGCGTATAACCCGGACGCTCGACGTTGGTGCTATCGGCCAGCAGCATCAAAACGCCCTTGTTCCCTAACTCTGCCAGCTTGCTGAATTGCATGACCTCTCCATCGACCGGCGTCTGGTCGATCTTGAAGTCACCGGTGTGCAATACCACGCCGATAGGCGTATGGATGGCTATTGCCACAGAATCGGGAATGCTGTGGTTAACCCTTATAAATTCAAGCTTAAAGCAGCCAGTGCGAATTATTTCGCCCGGCTTGACTGTTCTTAACTGCGAGGAACTGACACCGTTCTGTTTCAGCCTCCCCTGCAGAATACCCAAGGTAAGAGCCGTACCGTAGACAGGTACGTCAAGCTTTTTAAGAACATAGGGCAAGGCTCCGATATGGTCCTCGTGACCGTGCGTTAAAAATATCGCCCGGATTTTGTCCTTGTTTTCCATCAAATACGAAATGTCGGGAATAACAAGGTCGATGCCCAACATGTCATCTTCAGGAAATGCAAGTCCTGCATCGACAATAATGATGTCGTCGCCATATTTTAAGACAGTCATATTTTTGCCGATTTCTCCTAATCCACCCAAGGGTATAATATTTAGTTTTTGTTGTGTTTTGCTCAAAAAACACACCTCCTGTTTGATTTTTTCCGCTCAATTGTTTTGCAACCAGCTGGGGTATTAGCCGAACATTAACCTTAAAATTTATTATAACCTGCCGTCGGATATAATGCAAGGACTCAGTGGCTTTGTCAATATTGAAGTGCTACAAATCTCCGCGTGTTATTCCATAAAAGTAAAAGCCCGGACGGAAAACCGACTAAGTCGTTTCTCCGTCCGGGCTTTGTAAAACTTAAAAAGCTATTCTGTTTTAACTTCCGCTTTGTCCTTACCTATTTTCTGCCACATATAGGCAGCCAATAAAATTCCAAATCCTACCGTGTCCGTATAAACACCTGGGTCAATCAGCATTAGTCCGCCGAAGAAAAACATCAGACGCTGCGGCAGATTGGTCTTTTTTATACAGTAACCAATCATGGAAATACTGATGCCCCACATACCGATGAGTGCGGTCACGGTTGCAATCGTAATCCCGAGAACCGTACCGTTAATCATCAGGATTTCCGGTGAAAGTACGAAAATGTAAGGCACGATGAAGGCTGCAATCGCAAGTTTGGCAGCGACTACGCCCGTCTTAAGAGGATTGGCGCCGGAGATTCCCGCTCCCGCATACGCAGCCAGGGCAACGGGCGGCGTAACGTCGGCTACAATGCCGAAATAGAACGCAAACATGTGCGCCGACAAAACCGGTATGCCCATTTGCACCAAGGCCGGTGCCGCAATGGTCGATGTGATGACGTAGTTCGCCGTCGTTGGCACGCCCATCCCGAGAATCAGCGAAGTAACCATCGTGAAGAACATTGCCGGAAGCAGCTTGCCGCCGGCCAAATCCAAAAGAACTGTCGCCATTTTCAGGCCTACCCCCGTTTTCGTTACGACGCCGATAATGATTCCGGCCGTAGCGCAGGCAATCAAAACGCCCAAAACACCTTTGGAACCGTTAATCAATCCGTCGACAATGTCTTTAAAGCCGATTCGTGTCGACTTCCTGAGGCAGGAACACACGATCGCCAGAGCTATCGCATAAAGCGCCGCACGCATAGGCGTATAGCCGGTTACAAGCAAATAGACGATGATGATCAGCGGGATTGCCAGATGTCCTTTTTCAAAAAAAAGCTCCTTGAATTTCGGGAGTTCTTCACGGGGAATTCCTTTTAAGCCATTCTTTTTCGCTTCGTAGTGAACGCCTAGCC
>JAAYIB010000064.1 GCA_012744295.1 Acholeplasmataceae bacterium | reverse complement strand
TTAATTCAGGCGATACAAAGGTAGGCGTCGAAAAGAAAAACGCCGCTGCCAATGTGCCTGTCAGATTCGCCAACAACACTAATCCCCATAAGCGCATTACCTTCATAATTATGTGCGCTCCCCACCCTTATCAATATCGACGCGGCTTATGAGAAAATCATCGCAAGCTTCATATTTTCCCAGTATAAATTATAATACAATTTATTTGTAAAAATTCCTTCAATCGATAAGAAAATATTTTACGGCCAAGTAATAATAACGGAAAAATGCCTATCAAGAAAACCGCATGTTTGCAGCGGCAATGCAAAAAACCTGCAAACCTCGTATTTACAAGGGTTTGCAGGTTTCTGTTATTTATTCCCACTCAATTGTAGCCGGCGGTTTGGAAGTGATGTCGTACACGATGCGATTTACTCCCGGCACTTCGTTAACAATGCGTCGAGAGACCGCGTCAAGCACGCTGAACGGTATATGCGCCCAGTCAGAGGTCATGCCGTCGGTACTTGTGACAGCGCGTAATGCCACTGCGTGGTTATAGGTACGTCCGTCTCCCATGACTCCTACGGAACGGATATTCGGCAGACAGGCAAAGTATTGCCATATTTTTTGATCGAGGCCTGCTTTGGCAATCTCATCGCGGAAGATGGCGTCTGCTTCCCTTGTTATCTCGAGCTTCTCCTCGGTAATTTCACCGAGCACCCTGATGGCAAGTCCCGGGCCCGGGAAGGGCTGGCGCCAGACCAATTCTTTCGGAATGCCCAATTCCTCGCCAACGGCTCGCACTTCGTCCTTGAAAAGTTCACGCAGAGGCTCAATCAGTTTGAGATCCATATCTGCCGGCAGTCCCCCGACATTATGATGGCTCTTTATCACTGCCGATGTCCCCGTGCCGCTCTCGACGACGTCGGGATAAATCGTCCCCTGCACGAGATAGTCCACCTTGCCGAGTTTTTTTGATTCTTCCTCGAATACACGGATAAACTCCTCGCCGATTATTTTGCGTTTGGTTTCCGGGTCGGTTACTCCGGCCAGTTTAGAAAGGAAACGCTGCTGAGCATTGACTCGGATAAGGTTTATGTCAAACTTTTCGCGGAATACCGCTTCCACCATGTCGCCCTCGTTCTTGCGCAGCAGACCGTGATCGACAAAGACGCAGGTCAGCTGCCTGCCGACGGCCTTGTGTACCAAAACCGCCGCCACCGAGGAATCAACACCTCCGGAAAGCGCACAAAGAACATGCCCCTCGCCTACCGCTGACTTAATCTCTTCTACCTTGGTCTTGGCGAAAGCGGCCATACTCCAATCACCTGTCACGCCGCAGATATCGAAAAGAAAGTTGGAAAGCATTTTGCGTCCGAAGGGAGTATGTTCAACTTCGGGGTGAAACTGCACTCCGTAAAGTCTGCGTTTTTCATCCGCCATTGCCGCTACGGGACACTCTGCAGTCAAGGCATGGGTCTGAAAGCCCGCCGGTGCGTCGGCAACATAATCTGTGTGGCTCATCCAGCAAATATTCCTGCTCTCGATGCCCTTGAACAGAGGAAAATCAGTTGCTATTTCGATGGCCGTCTTCCCGAATTCGCTGACACCGGCGCTTTTCACGTTACCACCCAAGGTGTGTGCCATAAATTGATGACCGTAGCAAATACCAAGAACAGGCACGCCCAATTCGAAAATGCCAATGTCAACCTTGGGCGTCTCCTCGGCATAAACACTGTTCGGTCCGCCGGTAAAAATTATGCCCTTAGGATTTTTGTCCTTGATTTGCTCAAGAGAATAAGTATAAGGAACTATTTCGCAATATACTCCGCATTCTCTGACGCGTCTGGCAATCAATTGATTGTACTGACCGCCGAAATCGATAATCAATATAAGTTCATGCTGCGTTTTTTCCATTATCATGCCGAGCCTCCGTAAAGTTTATACTCATGAAAATATATCA
>JAAYIB010000063.1 GCA_012744295.1 Acholeplasmataceae bacterium | reverse complement strand
GCGGAGCCAAAACTTTGCCCTCGAAACGCTCGGGGAGAGACTTGCGCAAAGCGAGAATCTCTATCGCAGCGTGTTTCACCAGGCACCGATCGGCATAGCCCTGATGCAGGGCACAAATTTCGAATACGAGTCGGAATCGGAAAATCTTAACATCAATCCGATGTTTGAAAAAATTATGGGGAGAACGAAGGAAGAGCTAAAAACCCTGCAATGGACGGATTTAACCTACCATGAAGACCTTAAGACCGACCTTGCCAGGTTTACTGCGTTCATCAAAGGCGAAATTGACGGCTATTCATTGGAGAAGAGATTTTTGCGTCCGGATGGCGAAATTATCTGGACGAACATCAAGATCTCGCGCCTTGTCGATTCCCAGTCTAATAAGAAGCTGCACCTTTTCCTGCTGGAAGATATTTCCCAGCAAAAGGAAACGGAAAGAGGGTTGGAAGAGAGCGAGCGCAGCAAGTCGGTGCTGCTGGCCAACCTGCCGGGTATGGCTTACAGATGCAGCTATGACCGTGAGTGGACCATGCAGTTTGTTTCCGCGGGCTGCAGGATGCTTACGGGCTATCCGGCCGAAAGCCTAATAAATAATCGCGAGCTTTCCTATAACGACCTCATAGCTCCGGAATACAGGGACAGGCTCTGGCAGGAATGGGCAGAGGTTGTTGCGGAGAAGACCCAGTTTAGGTATGAATATGAAATTCTTACCGCTGACGGCGGCCGCAAATGGGTGCTGGAATTGGGCGAAGGCGTTTTCGAAAACAATCAGGTAACGGCATTGGAAGGGATAGTTATTGATATCTCGGAGCAGAAAAAATACGAAGAAATCCTCGAATATAATAACCTGCATGACAGAGGGACGGGACTGTACAACAGGCTTCATCTGGAAACGCTGCTGGCAAGGGACGCAAAACGGCAGACCGAGGAAGGACGAGCGTTGATAGCTGTTAACCTGACCGCGACACAAACCTTGACCAAAGTCTTTGGTTTTCATTATACGCAAGACCTGCTCAAGCGCCTCGCAGGCGAGCTTGCCGGGCTTGCAACCGGAGAGACGCAGCTTTTCAACACCTTTCATGACCGGTTCGTTTTTTACCTCAGGGGCTGCAACAAGCAGGAAATAATTGAATTTTGCCGCAGCATTGAAGAGGCGATCACGCCGATACTGAAGCCGGAACGTGTAGCCGCCTCGCTTGGGGCAATAGAGCTTAACCGAGAAAATGACAGTAATGCCGACCTGATACTGAAGAAGCTGCTTATTGCTTCCGAAAAGGCGCCGGACGCACCGTCACGCTCAGAAGGGGTTTCCTTCTATGACGAAGAGCTCGAAGTGCAGATAGTGCGAGAGGAAGAACTGAAGCGGGAACTGGCACGGATAACTGACGATGATGGCGGGGGAGGGCTGTTCCTGCTTTACCAGCCGATTCTTGATTTGAAGTCGGACAAGATCTGCGGTTTTGAAGCTCTGGCGAGGCTGAACAGCGAAAAATTTGGCCTTGTCCCTCCTTTGGAATTTATACCTATCGCTGAGAAAACAAAGCTGATTGTGCCGATCGGCTGGAAAATCATTGACCGGGCCCTGAAATTTTTGCGCAGGCTGCAGACTTGTGGCGGCGAATCAGTAACCGTTTCGATTAATGTTTCGGTAATTCAGCTCCTGCAGGAGGATTTTACCGACAAGCTGTTTGAAAAAGTCACAGAGGCACAGGTTAGTCCCGATAATGTCGGCATTGAGCTTACGGAATCAATCTTCGCTTTAAATTTAGAAGAGATAAACAGCATCATCAAGCGTTTGAGAATGTTCGGACTGCAGGTTGCGATTGATGATTTCGGGACAGGCTATTCCTCCTTTGCGCGCCAAAGAGAGCTGAATGTCAGCTGTCTGAAAATCGACAAGTATTTCATCGACAAGCTGCTTGACCTCGACCTTGAAAAGGCATTGACGGGGGACATCATTTCCATGGCTCACAAAATGGGACACTGCGCAATTGCCGAAGGCATCGAATACGAAACGCAAAAACAGTATCTGCGGGAGCATGGCTGTGACAAAATCCAAGGGTACCTGGTCAGCAGGCCGCTCAGCGAAGAGGATGCGCTTGAGCTTTTAAGGAAAGATAATGTTTGACGTGAAGGTTTTGCCGCTGCTTGCAAAGGAAACCAAGTAGTGGTAAAATACTACTATTACCAATGCTACTATAGCTCAGCTGGTAGAGCATCTCATTCGTAATGAGAGGGTCGTAGGTTCGAATCCTATTAGTAGCTCCACAAAAAAAGTACCGCCGGAACTTTGTTCCGGCGGTTTTTACTTTGTGCTTAAAGATAAATAGTTTTACACTTTACTATATCGGCAAAATATAATTGACATATGACATAAATTGTGTATAATTAAGTTCATAAAAAACATATATCAAGAATTTTTGTTAACTTATGTCTTTGAAAAAAGATTGATGTTATTAAACAACTTGAGAAATAAGCACAAAGTGTTAAGGAGCCAAAGTTAGGATAGTGTCAAATAAAGTTCGCAAAAACCATAATACTCCGATAAAAGCTTATGCAGCTAAAAGTTTCTGTTGGATAGCATTAACTAACTCAGGGTTTATATATGAACGGCTGCTTGACCAGTCTTCGCTATATTCAATCATATAACTGGTTATCAGCCGGATATACGAATCCATACTGGGAAATATGCCTACTACTTTTGTTCTCCTACGAATTTCTCTGTTTAGTCTTTCAAGTATGTTTGTGGAAGAAATCTTGCGATGATCTATTTCTTTAAAATTG
>JAAYIB010000062.1 GCA_012744295.1 Acholeplasmataceae bacterium | reverse complement strand
TGCTCGCTGAGAAACTTGGCTGGAAGCCGGCGGCACCTCTCTGCGAAGGTCTGCGCAGCACCTATGCCTGGATCAGGGAGCAGGTGCGGGCACGAGAAAACTGAAGGCGCGCCGCCTCATAAAAGGCAGGCCGCAGCATAAAAAAATAAACGGAAAGCATAGCGGCCATGGCTGGCGAAGTGCTTTCCGTTTTGTTTTCATTATCAAAGGATTTTTTATGGTCTAACGTGACTTTTCTTCAATTGGTCTTGATTTTCGCAAGCAAAGCAATCATTAGTTTTGCGCGCTCGAACAGTGATTCAACGACTGCGAATTCCTCTACGGTATGATTGCGCGCCCCCTGTACTCCCATTGCACAGCAGGTCGGTACGCCTGCCGCGGTTGTATAGCCGGAATCGGAGGCCCCACCGACGGCTTTGGGAGTTAAAGTGCCAAAGCCTTCTTCTGCCGCCGTTGCTTTGACGAACTCAAACAGATTCATCGTGGATTCAAGGCGACGCATCGGGCTGAAGGCGAGGGTCTCGGTCAGCTTAGTAGTGGTGCCGTCGATGTAGGTTTTGTCCGCGATTGCCTGCAGCTGCTGTCTGACATCGGGAAGATAAGACGCATCATTGTAGCGCATGTCGCAGAGAATCTTGCAGTAGGCGGGGGTCGCATTGCAGACGGTGCCGCCTGTAATAACTCCTACATTGAAGGTATTGCCCTTGTTCCAGTCCGTCAGGTTCTCAATATCGAGTATCTTGTAGGCCATTTCCCTGATTGCGCTGCGGCCGTTCTCGGGATCGTTGCCGACATGGGCACCTTTGCCGAAAACCTCGAGTTGGAACTGGTACATGCCTTTGCGTTCTACAACGATGCCGTTATCCAAAAAGCCTGTTTCAAAGTTAAAGGCTGCAAAGGCTCCCTTGGCCTCATCAAGGGTTTTTTCCGCTGCACTGCTGTAGGTGTGTCCGACCTCTTCGTCACCGTGCAGGATTATTTTGACGGGGTGTGTGTCCCAGCCCGCGGCCTTCAAAGCCTTCAGGGCGTAGGTCAGAATCACTATGCCGCCCTTCATGTCAAGTACGCCCGGCCCGTAGGCTTTGTCGCCCTCAATCTTGAAGGGCCGCTCCGACACGGTTCCCGCTTTGAAGACCGTATCCATATGACCCGTAAGGATAATGAAAGGCTCGGAACAGTTGCCGAACTCGCTGACCAGCATATTGCCGGCATCTTTAAATTCATAAAACCTGTTTTTGCCGCCGAATTCGGCGAAGCAGTCCGCAAGAAGTCTCCCCACTTGGTCAACGCCTTCCTTGCAGCCGGGACCGCTGTCGACATTGACCATTTTTTCCCAGAGCCGAAGCATTCCGTCTCGATGCTTGTCAATAAATTCATAAGCCTGCATCTTAGTGTCCATTGTTTGCTCACCTCTTTTTAAAATTAAAGGCCGCCTGTTGACTTGGTCAATCAAGCGGCTTTGCTTAATATTGCTGGAGTGTCCGTTAAACGAGCGCTCAATCGCTTATCGCAAATTCTTATGTTGGCTTCATAATATAATCTAATTGATATGGTTGTCAACAGAAATAACCTGCCAAAATCAATGCGTGATGTTTTGAAGGCTTTTACCAGAAGCAGCTTCTGAAAGTTGACAAAAAAGGAACGTCCCCACTGTCCCATCCTGATAAAGTTGCCGGTTTGCAAAAATAAGTTGTTTTAGCATTGTGGTAAAGTTATAATGTAAACAGGATGGTATTTTCCGGAAAGCGAGGAGATAGCATGGCGAAGGTAATCATAGACAGAGAACTTTGTATCGGCTGCGGGGCCTGCTGGGGAACGTGTCCGGCCGTTTTTGAACAGAATGGCGAGGACGGTCTCAGCCAGATTAAGGCTGCATGGCAGTGCGAAGAGGAAGTCGGCGTCGGCTGCATCGGGGAAGACCTTGATGACTGCGCGCGGGAAGCGGCGGACGGCTGTCCGGTTTCGGCAATCACGCTCGAATAAGGACTTTCCCGAATTCTGCCCTTTTTACGCGGTCAGCAGGGGGTCGCGGCAACGGCAACAATCAGCGTTTCACAAACCAAAGGGAGGTTATCAAATGGAAGACATTATTAAAGTTGGCGAAACAGCGCCTGATTTTACATTGAAGGATCAAAACGGCGAGGACGTAAGCCTCAGCGATTTTGTGGGCAAAAAAGTACTGCTTTCCTGGCATCCGTTGGCATGGACATCCGTCTGCACAGACCAGATGCGCGACTTGGAAAGAAACATCAGACGCTTTGAAGAAAAAAACGTCATTGTTTTAGGTATGAGCGTTGACCCGGCGCCGTCTAAGGCAGTATGGGCGAAGGCTCTCCTCTTGAGCAAGGTCAGGGTGCTGGCCGATTTCAATCCTTTGGGCAGAGTCGCAAAGGCTTACGGTATTTTCAGCGAGGACTTCGGGGCTTCGAAAAGGGCGAATATCTTAATTGACGAAAAGGGCAATGTCGTTTGGACAAAGAAATATGAAATCCGCGTTTTGCCGGATGTTGAGGAAGTTATTGCCCGGCTGTGACGGCTGCGGGCAGGCCGGGGACTGTCCCCGGCCTTTTTTCGTTTTTTGTGCGGCGCGCCGTCTCTACCTTTTTGCTGCGGACTGTATTATAATTAATAATGATTGCATGTAAAGGAAAAGGTTTAAGAATCCAATGAAGAAGCTTGTCTACCTGTTTTTGAGCATAGCGATGCTGGCCTTTATTTTTGGCAATTCGCTGCTTGACGCCGGCGGCTCGCGCGAGGGCAGCCTTTTTGTCACGGCTCTGGTGCAGAGGGTGTCTGATTGGCTGGGCTTTGCGGTGACTCCGGGCCGCCTGCACGTCCTGACGCGCAAAGGAGCGCACTTTGCCGAGTATGCTTTGCAGGGATTTTTTCTTGTAAAGGCGTTTGCGGCCTTTGGCGTGCGCAGGAAAGTTTCTCTGCCCTACATTCTTCTGGCGGGACTTCTTACGGCCGTGATTGACGAGAATATTCAACTTTACAGCGCTGGGAGGTCGGGAGAGGTTGCGGACATACTGCTTGATTTCTCCGGTACGCTGCTCGGCATCCTTGTCGGCTTTTTAACGGGCTCCGGCAGGTAACCTGCCGTGACACATACACATAGCTAAAATTTGCAGGAGGTTTATTTCCGATGGCTGAAGAGAAAAAAGAACTTACTGAGGA
>JAAYIB010000061.1 GCA_012744295.1 Acholeplasmataceae bacterium | reverse complement strand
GGCTTGCAGACAGAATCATTGTCATGCAGGAAGGAAGAATGGTAACGCAGGGAACGCCGCGGGAAGTTTTCGGCAACGTACGGCAGATCAAGGAATTGGGCCTCGAAGTGCCGATTGCGGCAGAGGTGGCTGCCGAGCTGAGGGCGAGCGGGCAGACGATACCCAAAAATATAATTAAGCCTGAGGAGTTGGCGGAAGTTTTATGTCAATAAAAATAGATAATGTGTCGTATACCTACATGAAAAAGACGCCTTATGAAAGAACGGCACTTAATGAGGTATCGCTTACAATAGAAAAGGGAGAGTACGTGGCCGTCATAGGGCATACCGGAAGCGGCAAGTCAACCTTGATGCAGCATTTTAACGGTTTACTGAATCCTGACAGCGGGAGCGTCCGGGTTGATGGTATTGACATCAACGCCAAGGGAGAACAGGCTAAGTCTGCCAGAGGCAGGGTTGGAATGGTTTTTCAGTACCCCGAGCACCAGATTTTTGCAGAGACGGTGTACGAAGATATTGCCTTCGGACCACGCAACAAAGGTTTTTCAGAGGAAGAAGCCGAGAAACAGGTTAGAGCCGCCATGAAGTTTGTCGGACTTGATTATGAGAGCTATGCCAAGCGTTCGCCGTTTCAGCTTTCAGGCGGACAGATGAGGCGAGTGGCAATAGCCGGCGTCGTAGCGATGGCGCCGGATTACCTGATTCTGGACGAGCCATCGGCCGGACTTGATCCAAGCTCACGCGACAGCATTTTTCAGGAAATAAGCCGGGTGTATAAAAAACGTGAAATAGCCGTAATCCTGGTTACCCATAGCATGGAAGAAGCCGCTCAGTATGCCGACCGTCTGTTGGTTTTAGCAAAAGGGAAGATTGCCGTTGACGGTAAAACCCATGAAGTTTTCAAGTCGCAGCGCGATATGCTGAAAAGTGTCGGCGTCGATGTGCCGCAGACCGTCAAACTGGCCGATGTGCTAAGAGAACAAGGTTTGGCAATCGAGGCCGATGTAATCAAGCCCTCCGAGCTTGTCAGACAAATTATAAAAGCAAAGGGGTGGCGCTAAATGCTGACTGATATTACATTAGGGCAGTATTATCCCGGGAAGTCGGTCATTCACAGACTTGACCCGCGGACAAAAATCCTGGGCGCCCTTGTCTATATCGTTGCTGTTTTCCTGGCCGCCGAGCCCGTGTCTTATATAGCGGCGACGTCATTCTTGTTTTTGGTTATAGCTTTCTCGGGCCTTCCGTTCCTGCTTGTCTTTAAATCGATCAAACCCTTGTGGGTCATTATCCTGCTGACAATGTCCATCCATTTGTTTACCGGTCAGGGAGAAGTAATCTGGACATGGCAGTTTCTGTCGGTAACTCGGGAAGGTCTTGCACTGGGCATAAAAATGTCGCTCAGGCTTGTCCTTTTGCTGATGATTTCGTCGGTGTTGACATTTACGACGTCGCCGATAGTCTTGACCGACGGGATTGAAGCATTGCTGAAGCCCTTTAAGAGGTTCGGCGTACCGGCCCACGAGCTGGCGATGATGATGACTATAGCACTGCGTTTTATTCCGACGCTTCTTGAGGAAACCGATAGGATAATGAAAGCACAGACGGCCAGAGGGGCAGACTTTGCCTCGGGCAATTTGCTTAAAAGAGCGCAGAACCTGCTGCCGATACTTGTCCCGCTTTTCATCAGCGCGTTTCGTCGGGCGGATGAACTGGCGACGGCGATGGAAGCCCGCTGCTACAGGGGCGGCGAAGGCAGAACGCGCATGCATGAATTATCGTATCGTTGGCAGGATGGGGCGGCAGGCGCCGCAGTGGCATCACTGATGGCCGTGATTGCTTTCTTGAAATGGGGTGCTGCCGTGTGAGGCATTTGAAACTTACCATTGCTTATGACGGTAGCAATTACAACGGGTTTCAACGTCAAAAGAATGCCGTAGGAATCCAGCAGATACTGGAAGAAGCGCTTGGCAAAATATTCGGAGAAAAGGTTCGCGTGGCAGCGTCCGGCAGGACGGATACCGGCGTCCATGCCCTGGGACAGGTTGTTTCCTTCGCCACAAGCGGCACGGTGCCGACTGAAAGGATTGCAAAGGCTCTGGCCAGGTATCTTCCCGAAGACATTGTCGTAAGGAAGGCGGAAGAAGTTCCGCCTACTTTTAACGCACGCTTTTCAGCTATTGCCAAACGTTACGAGTATAGGCTGCTGGTGACGTCCGAGCCTGATCCGTTCAAACGGAAACACACGTGGCAGATTAAGAGCATGCCGGATATCAAAGCGATGCAGCAAGCCGCCGACCTTCTTGTGGGAAAGCACGATTTTTCCGCTTTTCGCTCGGCAGGGAGCGCCACCGTAAACACCATGAAGAACATTTACTGCGCAAAATGGTCAAGATACGGTGAAGCTGAAATATGTTTCACCATTGAAGGAGACGGATTTTTGTATCATATGGTCAGAAATATGGTAGGTGCAATGGTCAGGGTCGGCAGCGGCAAAATAACCGTGCAGCGTTTTAGGGAAATACTTGAGATAGGAGACAGACGGCTTGCCGGTACGGCTGCCCCGCCCCAGGGACTTTACTTGGTTGAGGTTTTTTATTAGAAAACTTCTTGACAAAATATGCAAAGATGTTTACAATATATGCATATGACTTCGTTGTTAATCCCACTAGCCCCGGGATTAAAGTGAGGAAGTATATTGCAGCGCGAAACATTCATAGGGAGGGACAAGGATGAAATCATATATGGCTACGCCGTCAACCATTGAACGCAAATGGTTCGTGGTGGACGCAGCTGATAAAACTCTTGGTCGTATGGCGGCTGAAGTTGCTAAAATCCTTCGCGGGAAACACAAGCCAACTTTCACCCCGCATATGGATACGGGAGATCACGTAATCGTTATTAATGCGGACAAGGTAGTCCTGACCGGGAAAAAACTGGTTCAAAAGACTTACTTCCGTCATTCCGGATATCTTGGCGGTACCACCTTTACTACTGCTGGTGATATGCTTAAGAATAATCCTGCAAGGATGGTAGAGCTTGCCGTACGCGGCATGATTCCGAAAAACCGTCTTGGCAATCAAATCTACACCAAACTGCATGTCTATGCCGGCCCCGAGCACCCGCACGCGGCTCAGCAACCAGAAGTATTGGAAATCGATGTAAGATAATATCCGGAAAGGAGGAGCAAATAAATGGCAAAAGTTACTTATGATGCAACCGGTCGTCGCAAAAGTTCTGTTGCACGTGTTCGCCTGGTTCCGGGTGAAGGCAACATTATCATCAATGACCGCGAGCTCAATAAATATTTTGGATTGAAGACACTGGAACTTATCATTAAACAGCCGCTGGAAGCAACTGAAACCGTTGGCAAATACGATGTATTGGCAAATGTTGTAGGAGGAGGTATTTCCGGTCAGGCAGGAGCTATCCGTCACGGTATTGCACGCGCCTTGCTGAAAGTTGATCTTGAATACCGTCCAACCTTAAAGAAGGCCGGTCTCTTGACCCGCGACCCGCGTGAGAAAGAGCGCCGCAAGTACGGTCTCAAAAAGGCCCGTAAGGCTTCCCAGTTCTCGAAACGTTAATAATCACCAAACGAAAAACTCCACGGATAAACCATCCGTGGAGTTTTCTTTTTCAGTCAGTTACGCGGGAGGAACCTTTCGCACGGCCTTACCTGGCTTAAATAATTTCTATTTTACGCTAATTATGCTATAGTATAAATTGTAAATCCATCGAAGGAAGGCGTGAAGACCAGATGTACACAAGAGTCAGAAAGGCTGTAATTCCGGCCGCGGGGCTTGGAACGAGGTTTCTGCCGGCAACGAAGGCACAGCCCAAGGAAATGCTGCCAATAGTTGATAAGCCAACTATCCAATATATAATTGAGGAAGCACTTGCCTCGGGCATAGAAGAGTTTTTAATTGTAACCGGCCGCAGCAAAAGGTCAATTGAGGATCATTTCGATCGCTCGCTTGAACTCGAAATGTCGCTGGAGCGCAGCCAAAAGTATGAGCTGCTGCAAATGATTCAGAAAATCTCCGACATCTCTGTTCACTATATCAGGCAGAAAGAGCCGCTTGGTCTCGGACATGCAATTCTGTGCGCCAAGCATTTCGTCGGCAGCGAACCTTTTGCGGTCCTTTTGGGTGATGACATAGTCGACAGCGGTATCCCCTGTCTGCGTCAATTGATTGACATTTACAATGAGACGGGCTCGAGCATTCTTGGCGTTCAGGAAGTAGCTCCGGAGAAAGTTTCAAGTTACGGGATAGTCGAACCTGAAGGCAGGGTTTCTGAAAGAGTCTGGTCCGTGCGTGATATGGTGGAAAAGCCGTCAGAAGAAGACGCACCATCGAATCTTGCGGTTTTAGGCCGTTATATCATAATGCCGGAAATATTTGATATTTTGGAAAAGACGGCTCCCGGAAGGGGCGGCGAAATACAACTGACGGACGCGCTCAAGGAACTGGCAAAGTCACAGGAAATTCTGGCTTATAATTTTGAAGGACGCAGATATGACGTCGGCGACAAGCAGGGATATCTGGAAGCAACAGTGGAACAGGCGCTCAAGAATCCGGAACTAAGGGAAAATTTCCTTATTTATTTAAAACAGGTCGTGACGGCAGAAGGCTGAAAATGGTGGTGTTGATATGAACCTAACGGGAAAATTGGAACTGGCTTCAGGTTTTTGCTTTGATTACCGCAACCTTATGGGACCGGGTCTGATAACGGAAAAGGACGTCGTGGAAATTACCGGGTCAATCGCCAAGGCCGCCGAGGGTCTTGCATCAATAAGAAACACGGGCTTCTCACGAGGCCATTTGTCGAAGTGCGGAGAGTTGGAGCCCGTTCACTTCACGAGACTGCCCTTTGTCAGGAGCGGCAACCCCAACACCCCGGACTCGATCGCTAAGCTTAAAGACTACGGCAAAATGGTTTGGAAAACTAAGGAAGTCGTCATATTTTTTGGGATAGGCGGCTCCTTTCTTGGCGGCAAGGTGCTCTTTGACCTGCACGCCGGGCCTTTCTGGAATCAACAGAAGCCTTTGGAACGCAAGGGCCACCCGCAGGTTTTTTTCAGCGGCAACAATCTTGACGCCGATCAATACTACGAAATGCTCGCTGACATTGTCCGGCAGGCGCAGTATAGAAAATTTTCCGGACAAGGCCGGACGAGGATAATGTTGATTCCGATCACCAAGTCCGGGACAACTCCGGAAACTATTGCGGCTTTTCTTTTCTTTTACAACGAAATGCAGGGACTGCAGGACCTTTTCGAGCTTGACGTGACAATTGTAACGGATTTGGCAGCGTCGTCTGCAGAAAATCCTTTGCGCCAACTCGCCAATGAGAAAAAATGGGTTGCCTTTGATATAAACGAAGGCGTCGGCGGCAGGTTTTGCGTTCTTAGCAATCCCGGGCTGCTTTGCGCCGCTGTCATCGGTCTTGATATCGAGGAGTTGCTTGCCGGAGCGCGAGATATGGAGCTGTCCTGCCTGAGCGGCAATCTTTCGGAAAATCCGGCCCTTTTAAATGCCAGTCTGAAATATCTTGCAGCCGAAAAGTACGGCTGTGACATCGAGGTTCTTATGCCCTATTCCATGAAGCTAAAGTCGCTCGGAGAGTGGTACGTCCAGTTATTGGCGGAATCCTTGGGCAAAAGGCACAATCGCGAGGGTTCCGAGGTTAATTACGGCAGAACTCCGATTGCGGCGGTCGGTACGACCGATATGCACGCGCAAACACAGCAGCACCAGGATGGAAGACGCAATAAGGTTGTCCAGTTTGTCGAAATAATAAAAAAGGACAGGGATATCAGTCTAAGCAATGTTTTTGCCGGAAACAGCTTTTTTGAGAAGTACGGGGGCCTGAAGGTTGACCGTGCGTTGCAGACGGCTTTGGAAGCCAATGCGCAGGCTCTTAATGAAGACCGGCGTTTCAATGCTAAATACAGGCTTCCAAGGCTAACTCCCTACTTTGTCGGACAACTGATGTATTTTCTGATGCTGAGCGTTGCCTACGAAGGTGAGTTGGCCGATGTCGATGCTTTTGACCAGCCGGGAGTCGAAGCCTATAAGCGCATAATGAGACAGAAACTCGGGATGTAAAAAACAGGGCAGATATTCTGCCCTGTTTTTTTATTTACTGAGGTATTTTATTTATTGTTAAGAAGAATCGGCATCGCGGAGGTTTCCTCAGCCAAGGCGTTTGAAATCATGCCGCGCTTTGCCATCGCTTTTAATACGGAGTTGCGCCTTGTTTTGCAGGCATCTAAGTTTTCAAAGGGGTTGAGGGCGGAAGGAGCGTTCGGCAAGCCGGCCAGAACAGCGCATTCCGCAAGGACAAGGGCATCGGTAGTTTTGCCAAAATAAACGGAGGCCGCACTTTTTACACCATAAGCGCCGGCGCCGAAGTAGGTTGTATTCAGGTACATTTCCAGAATATCATCCTTTTCGTAGCGGCTCTCAACTATTAAGGCCAGCATGATTTCCAGAACCTTGCGTTCAAAGGTTTGTTCCTGAGACAGCAGAGTGTTTTTTACCAATTGCTGCGTCAGGGTGCTGCCGCCCTGTACAATCCGGTCGGCCTGGATGTTTGCCAAAATGGCACGCAGTACTCCGTCGACGTCAACTCCGTCATGCTCATAGAAGCGATGATCCTCAATCGCCACGATAGCCTGCGGCATAGTGGCCGGCAAGTCCTTGAGCTTAGCCCAGTCCTTGTCGGAGGTTCTTTCTCTGACTGCGGTATCGATATAGGCTGCCCGCCAGACGAGGTAGAGGGGACGAGGCCAGGATGATGGGTCGGGAAGCAGCGACAGCGGCGAAAGTTTATCCACAGCAAGCTTCGTCTCTATTTTCGAAGCCATAGAAGACATATTGACAGTCATATTTTCTAAATCAGGCCGCTCTTGCGGCCCTACATTTTTTGGAAAGGGGAAAAAGAGAAAAATAAGTAGAAAAATCAGGAGTAAACTGAATTTTTTCATTGGACGACCTCCGTTGTCGGATAATTTCCTTCATATAATTTTAACCGAAATGCACTGTTATGACCAGCAAAAAAGTTGTGAGCTGAAATCACCTCATCAATATGACCCTGCGAGAAAAATGCTTTGATTATTGCAACTAATAGTAGTAAAATTGTAACTATATAATAGGGAAGTGTTTCTTGTTGTGCATATTTGCAAGACAGGATGACGGAAAATGCAACCCCAAAAAACAGAATATGCATAAAATATGCATAAAAAGCGCATAGTAATTTTATTGGGTGAAAACGCTTTCGCCAGTAAAAAAGCAGAGTATTTGTGCAGAGGTGCCATTAAAGTTGAAAAGTGCTTGCAAAAAAATTCATATTAGTTGTATAATAATAATCATTTAATAAGGAGGATGTATATGAAGGCTAGTGTAATAGGAGCGACCGGTTACGCGGGCGTAGAACTTTTAAGACTGCTCGACGGGCATCCCGAGGTGCAGCTCGGAGTGATTACTTCCGAGAGCAGCACGGGAGAAAATATTTCCGCCTTGTACCCGCATCTTGCAAACAGAATAGATATGGGGCTTGCCAGTATGCAAAACCTTGAACAAATCGCCGCCGAAAGTGATGTCATTTTCATTGCGCTGCCCCACGGGCATGCTATGAAAATCGGCGCGCAGTTAAAATACAGCGATGTTCGTATCATTGACCTGGGAGGAGATTACAGGTTCAGCGACCATAAGGTTTTTGAAGAATGGTACAAGCTTCGGCATGCCGACCCCGATACCAAGGCGGTTTACGGCTTGACCGAGTTCTACAGGGACGAAGTGAAGAACGCAAGAGTTGTTGCCAACCCCGGCTGCTACACTACGTGCAGTATTTTGGCCCTCGCGCCCTTGTTTAAGTCGGGTCTTATAAAAACGAGCGGAGTAATTGTTGACGCCAAGTCCGGAACGACGGGCGCGGGCAGAAGCCTGAAACTCGGGAGCCTCTATTGCAGCGTCAATGAGAATTTTCATGCTTACGGTGTTGCCAGCCATCGTCATACGCCGGAAATTGAACAGATTTATTCGAGGCTTGCGTGCGAGCCCGTCGTGATTCAGTTCACGCCTCACCTCCTGCCGGTTGACAGGGGAATCCTGGCAACCTGTTATGCCGAGTTAAAAGAGAACGTAAGCGATGAAAGTGTAGCGGAAGCCTTTGAGGGATTTTACGGCAAGGAGTTCTTTATCCGGTTACTGGGAAAAGGTGCTTGTCCCGAAATAAAAAATGTTAGGGCATCAAATTATGTGGATTTGGGCTGGGAGATTGACAGAAGGACCGGACGTATCATTGTGATGTCGGTTCTTGACAATCTTGTGAAGGGTGCTGCCGGACAGGCTGTCCAGAACATGAACGTGATGTTTGGTTTTGACGAGGCATGCGGATTGCGGCAGCTTCCCATCTACCCTTAAGGAGGCGAAAGAATGATAAAGCAGATTGACGGTTGGCTTACTGCCCCGAAGGGGTTTGTGGCGGCGGGTGTCAAGGCAGGCATTAAGAAAAGCGGCAAGGAGGACGTTGCTGTAATCATGAGCGAGGTTCCCGCCTCCGCCGGAGCGGTATTTACTCAAAACAAGATGTGCGCGGCCCCGGTAGTTGTCAGCCGGGAGGCAGCCGCAGAGCCTTACGCACAGGCCATCGTCGTAAATTCCGGCTGCGCGAATGCCTGCACGGGCGCAAGGGGTATTGCCGATGCCAGGGAAATGGCAGTCTTTACGGCAGAAATGTTAGGAATACCGGAAAAGTCGGTATTTGTTTGTTCGACCGGCGTCATCGGGCATTTTCTTCCTATGGCCAAGATCAAGCAGGGAATAGCGGACGCAATTGACAAGATGGATGTCACGGAAGGTGAAAGTACTGCACTGGCAATACAAACCACAGATACCTTTGTGAAAAACATTGCTTACGAGTTCGACCTGTGCGGTAAAAAAGCAAGAATTGCCGGCATTGCCAAGGGCGCCGGCATGATTCATCCAAATATGGCAACACTGCTTACCTTCATTACTACAGACGCTGCGGTAGCGCCGGATGTTCTGAAAAGAGCTGTCAGGGCAACAGCAGACAAGTCCTTCAACATGGTTGTAGTCGACGGCGACACCAGCACCAACGATACCATGATAGTTCTGGCGAACGGCATGGCAGAAAATGAGATCATAGTGTCCGAAGAACATCCCGAATACGGCGTCTTTTTTGAAGCATTGCTGAGGACGGCACAGGATCTGGCAAAAATGATTGCCCATGACGGAGAGGGTGCGACCAAATTCCTGGAAGTAAACATAGTCGGTGCGGCTTCTTTTGAAGACGCAAAGAAGGCAGCAATGGCGATTGCCAAGTCACCGCTTGTAAAAACCGCTTTCTTTGGCGAGGATCCTAACTGGGGCCGCATTGTTTGCGCCGCAGGGTATTCCGGCGCGGCGCTTGCCGCAGACCGTGTCACGCTAAGTATCGGCGGCGTGAGGCTCGTGGAAAACGGATTGAACGTGGGCGTTCCGCTTGAACAGTTGTCCCCAATAATGGCAGAGCATGACATCAATATCACGGTGGACCTGGCGGCAGGCGAGAAAAAGGCAACCGTTTGGACCTGTGACTTCAGCTATGAATATGTAAAAATAAATGGAGAATACCATACTTAAAACAATAAACGGCAAAGGGGTATGAGCTATGTTGATTAAAGAGGAACAAATCAATACCTTGGTTGAGGCTTTACCATACTTAAGGGATTTCAAGGGCAAGACGGTCGTGGTAAAATACGGCGGCAACGCAATGCTGAACGATGAAATTAAGAACAAGGTTCTCCAGGACATCGTTTTTCTGCGCTGCGCGGGCTTAAGACCGGTTGTTGTCCATGGCGGCGGGCCTGAGATTACGGCAATGCTGCAGAAGGCCGGGAAAAAAACGCAGTTTGTCAGCGGGCTTAGGGTTACAGACGCCGAAAGCGTAGAGCTTGCGGAAATGGTTTTGGTTGGCAAGATCAATACAGATCTGGTTGTAAGACTTAACTTGTTGGGCGGACACGCCGTCGGACTGAACGGCAAGGACGCGAACCTGATTCTCGCCAAGAAACACCTGGCAGACGTTTATGAAAACGGCGAAGTCAATCTGGTGGATATTGGTTATGTCGGCAACGTGGAAAAAGTGAACACCGAGCTGATTGAAATCCTGCT
>JAAYIB010000060.1 GCA_012744295.1 Acholeplasmataceae bacterium | reverse complement strand
GTAGAAAACTACAAAAGATAGATGCGATTTTATTATTTTCTGACAAATAGGGGCTTACGTCGTGCCAAAAGCTTACAGGAGAAGTTCCAAAGTTATATAATATAAGAAATATACTCTGACTGCAGAAAGGAATTTGTGATGCTTGCTGTAAACCTTGTTCTTTCAGGCAATATAAAAAGACCGATGTATTTACGTCTGGCGGATTATTATAAGGAAGAAATCAGAACCGGCCGCCTGCCCGGTGGTGCACGCCTGCCATCAATCCGCAAACTGGCTGCCGCCCTCGGCGCCAGCCGCACAACCGTGGAAACCGCCTACGCGCTTCTTCTGGCTGAAGGCTTTATAATCAGCGAACCCAAGCGCGGCTACAAGGCGGTCGGCAACGGCACGCTATCCGCCTCCGCACCCGAAAGCCCCGAGGAACAAATGCCCCGCCCGGCTTTGCTATACGATTTTGCCAGCAACTACGTCGATGTTCGTTCCCTAAACACTTCTCTGTGGCGCCGCTGCGTAACCAACACGCTGAAAGAGCCGCGTAACGTCGCCGCCTATGGCTTGCCGCAGGGTGAGACAAGGCTGCGCGAGGTGCTGGCGAAGTACAGCTACGAGGCGCGGGGCGTAATCGCCAAGGCCGAGCAAATCGTTATCGGCGCAGGCATTCAGCGCCTCCTGCAAATCCTGCTCAGTCTGCTGAGCGACGGACAAAAGAGCGCAGCCATAGAAGAACCCGGCTTTCCTAAGGCCGAGCGTATTTTCAGGGATCACGGCTGGCGGGTTCAGGCCTTTCAAACAGAGAAGCTCTCAAAAGAGCTGCCGCCTCTTATTCTCGTCAGCCCTTCAAATCCCTACAAGGGCAGCACCCTGTCCGCCGAAGAGCGCCTCGCGCTCCTTGCCTGGTCTCGTCAAACGGGCGGAATGATAATTGAAGACGACTACAACGGCGAGTTCCGCTATTTCTCAAGGCCGATCGGCGCCCTTCAGGGCCTTGCCGGCGGAGCCAATGTCATTTACCTCGGCTCCTTTTCAAGAATCCTGATGCCTTCGCTGCGCATCAGCTATATGGTTCTGCCGCCCGCTCTCCTTGAACGCTACCGTAAGGCTTCCGCACTCTACAACCAGACTTCGTCTACCATTGAGCAGCTGACTCTGGCCGAATTTATTGCAGGAGGCCATCTGCGCCGCCACGTCCGCCGTCTGCGCAAGCTTTATGCCGATAAAAACTCCCTGCTGCGCCAGGCTCTTTCAGAAAGCTTTGCCGCAAGAGCGGAAGTGAAATCCTACGCTTCGGGTCTGCATGTCCGCCTGTCCGTGCAAACAGCCGACTCTGTGGAAATGCTCGTAAGCAAAGCCGCAGCGGTCGGCGTCGGCATCATCCCCGTGAGCGAACAGGCGGCAACCTGCAGCCCGGAGATACTCCTTTCCTTTGCAGGCATTGCCGAAGCCGACATCAAGCCCGCAATAGAATTGCTTAAGCAAGCCTGGTTCGGCTGAAAATAACAACAGCCCTTTCCGCATGAAGCGGAAAGGGCTGTTGTTATATTGAAGCTATTTGGCGGTCAGACCGCCGTCCACGGCGATCACGGCACCTGTCATGTAACTGTTCAGCGGAGACGCTACCGAGCAAATCACATGCGCTATTTCGGCCGGTTGTCCTATTCTGCCGAGAGGATAGGGCTCGGCCATTTCTTCGACGGTATAATCACCCGCGGCAAGCTGCCTTTCAACCATGGGAGTCGCAACGTCGCCCGGACAAACACAGTTAACCCTGACACGCGGAGCGTAGTCCAGAGCCAAAGCCCTGGTCAGAGCCACCACGGCGCCCTTGGAGGCGCAATACGCCGGACAGCCGTAGTTACCCTCAAGCGCGGCGTCGGAGCCTATGTTGATAATCGAAGCGCCGTGTTCGGTCATCAGCGGCAGAATAACCTGGCAAAGAAAAAAGGTGCCCTTGACGTTTACGTCCATAATTTCCTGGAATTCTTCCTCCCGCACAAGCTCCAGCCAATCTTCACGATAAATTCCCGCGGAATTGACCAGAATGTCAACCCTTCCGGCCTCCTGCCGCACTTTTTCCGCCACCTCCCGACAACCGGCAACCGTGCTGATATCGGCCTGGACAAAGCTTGCAGCCTCCGGCCCCGCGTCCAGAATCCCGAGCGCGGAAATTCCCCTTTCGCTGCTGCGTCCGACCAGAAAAACCCGGGCACCGTCAGCTATCATCATTTTTGCTGCTGCAAGCCCGATGCCGGAGGTTCCTCCGCTGATAACCGCTATTTTTCCACCAAGACCGTAGTTCATTTGTGCCACCTCATCTTTATGCTTTCTTCACCGGTATCATCACCCTTAAAAAAACTGATTGGCTTAAACCCGTTTTGCAAGTAAAAGCGGACCGCCTCACAATTGCGGACGTAAACATGCAGCTCAAGACACGGATAACGAAGCTGCGCCTCCTCAAGCATAGCCTTGCCGATTCCCCGGCGCTGATCTGCAACAGCGACAAAAAGACCGCCGATGAAGTTTCCGCCGCTGACGCTCAAAAAGCCGCGGAGCGAACCTGCTTCCTCATACACATAGGTCACGGCCGCAGGCAGATGCTCTCTTTCTACAATCTTTAGCTTCTCTTGCCAAAAAGAAGCCGGAATGAACGCGTGAGCCGCTATCGATGCCTCGAGCCACAGGCGTGCAAGCCCGGGAATTTCATGTTGCCGCATCAGTCTTATCATTGCTCGGACGGCCGCCCTTCCGCAAGAAACATCGTGATGACTGTCTCCACATCGGGTTCGCTCGTTATGCTTACGCGAATTCCATGCCGGTAAGCAATCTCACGCGCGATGGAAAGACCGAGACCCGTTCCGCTCTTATTTGTTTCCACCCGTGTTTTATAAAACCGATCGAAAATGTAAGGCAGGTCCTTCGCCGGTATGCCGCAGCCGTGGTCGACGACCTTCAGCGAACTGCCTTCGAGTACCACCTCGACCGAGCCGCCAAGCGGCGAAAACTTGATCGCGTTATCGAGAAAAATCATCAGCATCTGGCGCAGCCTGCCGTAATCGCCAAAAAATTCATGCGGCTCGTTGTCGCTCAGCAGCTTCACTGCCACGGCTTTCTTTTCGCCGATATGCTGGCTGCTGCGTACGGCGTCGCTGACAACGTCGCTGAGGTTGAGCCGTGTCTTTTCAATCTGGAAGTTATGATTCTGCAAGCGGGAAAGGTCGAGCAGGTCGTTGATCAGACGCTGCAGGAAAATACTCTCCGATAGCATCTGCCAATGGTACTCCTCGATTTTTTCCGGCGCATCGACGACCTTGTCGCAAATTGCCTCCAGGGAACCGCGGATGACCGTAACAGGCGTCCTCAACTCATGGGAAATGTTCGCGATAAAATCCTTGCGCAGCTGGTCGAGCTTCGCGCTTTCCTGGCTGGCCGCCTGCAGTTTGGCGCCGAGAGTGTCCAAGGCATTGCCAAGCTCGCCGATTTCATCCCGTTGCTGTAAAGCGCACCGCACGTCGTAATTGCCGTCGGCCATTTCCTCCGCAATCTGCTTCATTTTGTTCAGGGGCTTCGTAAAGCTCCAGGAAAAAAGTAGACTGAAGCAGAAGGCTAAAAGAAGCGCCAGCAGCACGCTGAGCAGCAGTATCTTCATACCCTGCCCCGCCGCTTCCTGCACGCCCGACAATGGTGCATGCAGCAGCACGACTCCGACAACTGCGCCGCCTTTGTCTATAATCGGAGTGCCGACGGTCATCGTCGGCACCTGCAGGAGCGTGCTGAAACCCTGGCTGAGGACGGTTTTGCCGCCGAAGGCTTCGCTTACGACCTGATCCGCGTCGGGAGGCAAGTCCTTATAGGTAATCGTCCTGCCCGGCTGGTTGGCCCGGGTTCGTACCTCCAGATTATGTTCGGGGTCAACCACCCAGACATCATCCGCCGCCGAACTGCTCAGGAAGCGCAGCATCGAGCCGTAGCCCCAGGGCATCCGAGTGGTGCTCATCCTTTCCTCATGCCTGTTTTCTCTTTCCCCCGCCATCTGTCGTTTTTCCATACGTTCCTGCCAGGTGAGCATTTGCTCCCTGGTATCGGCAAGCGCCTGGGCAATCTTGACGGCGCGCTGTTCCAGCTCCTGTTTCTTCAAAGTCTCGGTTTGCTGCCAAAAAAGCAAACGGAAGCTGCTGCCGACAACAAGAGCGAAGATCAAAAGCGCCGCGGCAAAGTAAATGGTCAGTCTCAGTGCTATTTTATTCTTCATCTTCAATGCTCCTCGAAGCGATAGCCCACGCCCCAGATTGTCTTGATCTCCCACTTTTCGTGCGGTACTGTTTCAAGCTTCGCCCGCAGCCTTTTGATATGGGAGTCGACGGTGCGGCTGTCGCCGAAATAATCGTAGCCCCAGATGCTGTCCAGCAGGTTTTCGCGTGTGAAAACCTTGTTTTTGTTTTTGGCCAGAGTCCACAAGAGTTCGACTTCCTTCTTGGTGAGGTTGATGCGCTGTCCCGAAACGGCAACGCTGTACTCGTCAAGATCTATCAGAAGATTGTCAAGGGCAAAACTGTTCCTCGCCTGTTTCTCAATCTGCATCCGCCGTAGCGTCGCCCGAACGCGGGCCATCACTTCGCCGGCCGAAAAAGGCTTCACGATGTAGTCGTCCGCCCCGATATCCAGTCCCATGATTTTCTCAAAATCCTCTCCCCGCGCCGTAATCATGATGATCGGCACCATGGAGATCTTGCGTATTTCCCGGCAAACTTCAAAGCCATCCTTCTTCGGCATCATGACGTCAAGCAGAATAATGCTGATTTCCGGTTCGTATTGTTTGAATCTGGCGAAGGCCGCCTCGCCGTCAAGGGCGATAATCGGCTCAAAGCCTTCCTTCTGAGCGTAATTGGACAGAATCGAGGTAATTTGTTCGTTGTCGTCGGCAATCAAAATCTTTGACACTCTTGCCACCGCCTTTCTCCTTCTTATTATAATGTGTT
>JAAYIB010000059.1 GCA_012744295.1 Acholeplasmataceae bacterium | reverse complement strand
GTTCTTGAATTCGTTTGAGGCGTGCCGCTTAGCCAAAATGGCAGTAGCTGAGGTCGTTGGTGGCTACCGTTGCCGGCGTTCCTTTGCTGTACTCCAACTGTGCCGAGGAGATGCTCGCCTATGCGGAAGAAATGCAGGAACAGCAGTCCCCCATGCTGCAGGATGTTTTGCATAAGCTAAAGACAGAGGTCGACGCAATTAACGGTTCAGTCATCGCGGCCGGGAAGCAATACGGTGTGCCGACTCCTGTCAATGAAACGCTGACTCTGGCAATTAAAACGATTGAACAATTGTATGCAAAGTGACGAGGCTAAATTCGCGTCGAAACAATCTGCGGTTCGAGTCTGCCTAAACCCAATATTTTAAACATGCAGCCACGCGGCTTTCGGGCTTCGTGGTTTTTTATTTTCAGGGTTTTTTCAAAAAATCCGCAAGTGTTCTGCAAATATAAAAAGCCGATGCCAGGCCTGCTGACAGGCTCGACACCGGTTTTAAAATCCTGTTTTTTAAATTTTTCCCTGACTCACTTCTTTAAAAACGAACTCAACATGTCGCCGACGTCATCCATGACATCGCCGTCCTTGTCGGCATCAAGCAGGCTCATCGCGATGTCTGCCAGACCGCCGCCCCCTCCTTGTGCCAAAAGGCCGCTTAAAAGTCCTGCGACTCCCGTGGAATCGAGATCCTGCTCCTTTTTTTGCTGCCCCAAGGCCCCGAGCACGAGCGGCGCCAGCTGCGCCATTACTCCGGAGACCTGGGAAGACTCCAGACCCGTTTGCTGCGCCAGGTTCGAGTTGACAGACTGCTGCCTGCCGGCAAAGATATGGCCGAGCATTTTAGCTCCGTCCTCGGTGTTGACGTTGTTTAGAAAGCCTTCGATGTCCTCGACGTTGTCGTCCTGGTGCTGAGTCAGCGCTCCCGTCAACGCTTCCGCGCCTTCTGCCGTAGCGGCGTTCTGCCCCAAAGCCTGCAGCAGCGTCGGCAGACCGAGTTGCACAAGCTGCTGCACCTGAGACGTTTCAACTCCTGCCGGCTGGCCGAGCCTGCTCAATGTGTCCGGGTTATTAAGCTGACCTGCGATTAACTTCATGATATCCATGTCTGCACGTCCCTTCTATGCTTCTTAATCCTCTTTGCTGCTTTGCAGCAGTCTTTTTTGCCTTTATCCTCGAACTTCCCGCCCTCCCGCGGCAATATAGCGCGTGATGAAACAGAGTCCGGAAAGATTCGGCTTTCAATCATATGCTATCACACAATGCTTCAAATGACTATCAACTTCCGCGGGCGCAGTCCCAATTCAAAATTACTTTCCGCTCTGTCCTTGTCGTTGCAGGTTTTTAGCAATCAATGCAGAATTATAAATGCAGAATTATATATGAGTATTATTCAATCTGTTTATTTCGAAAGGGGTCATTTCATGTCGGACACATCTTTATTCATTGCCAAAAGTGAAATTGAGCTTCATCTTTTGCCAAAAATGGCTAACCGCCATGGCTTGATTACGGGCGCCACGGGTACCGGCAAAACGGTCACGCTCCAGCGCATGGCCGAAGCTTTCAGCGCCATCGGAACACCTGTGTTCCTCTCCGATATCAAGGGTGACCTGTCCGGGCTCTGCGAGCCGGGCGGCGGCAATGCAAAAATCGAGGAAAGAATCAGCCTGCTGGAACTGAAAGACTTCAAATACAGGAGTTTTCCGGTACAATTCTGGGATGTTTTCGGCGAAATGGGCTTCCCCGTCAGAACAACCATTTCCGACATGGGTCCCCTCTTGCTGGGAAGGCTTCTTGACTTGAACGAGGTCCAAAGCGGCGTGCTCAATCTTGTTTTCCGGGTTGCCGACGACCAGGGCCTGCTGCTCCTGGACTTGAAAGACCTGAAAGCAATGCTTGCCTTCGTTGCCGAAAATGCCGCGCAGTATACGGTTGACTACGGCAATATCTCCAGGCAGTCCGTGGGGGCAATCCAAAGAGCCCTCCTGACAATAGAAGAACAAGGCGGGGACCTCTTTTTTGGCGAACCGGCTCTTGACATACATGATTTTATGAAAACGGATGCCAACGGTTTCGGCATGATCAACATTCTGGCCTGTGACAAACTGTTCCATTCGCCCGCTCTCTATTCGACCTTCCTGCTCTGGCTGCTTTCTGAGCTCTTCGAGGAACTGCCGGAAATCGGCGACCCGACGCAGCCTAAAATGGTCTTCTTTTTTGACGAGGCCCATCTCTTATTCAACGATGCGCCCAAAGTCCTTTTGACCCGCATCGAGCAGGTTGTCCGTCTTATTCGCTCCAAGGGCGTCGGCGTCTATTTCATCACCCAGAACCCCGTCGACATACCTGACGGCGTTCTCGGGCAGCTTGGCAACAGGGTGCAGCATGCGCTGCGCGCCTATACGCCCAAAGACAAGAAAGCAATAAAGGCTGCTGCCGAAACCTTCCGCCAGAATCCCAAGTTCGATGTCGAGCAGGCGATTACCGAGCTCGGTACCGGCGAAGCCTTGATTTCCTTCCTTGACATAAAAGGCCGCCCCAACATGGTAGAAAAAGCCTTTGTACTGCCTCCCTACAGCCTGATCGGACCTTGCGCTCCCGAAACCAAGAGGATGGTCATGAACCAGTCCCTGATGCAGGGCCGCTACGAAAGGACCGTCGACCGCGAATCGGCCTATGAGCTGCTGCAGCAAAAAGCAATGCGCCAGGAAGAAACCAACCGTCGGGAAGAACTGCAGAAACAGGAAGAGGCCCAGACTCGCAAACCGGGCCGAAAGGCTGATTCTTTTTTTGACACGGTCACGAAAACCGCCGCTTCAACCGTGGGAAGGCAGGTTGCCCGCGAATTGGTCCGCGGCATTCTCGGTTCGTTCCTGCGCAGATAACAGGAAAAACATTAAGGCAGGCACATACTGCGAAACAATCGGCACTCCGGGAGAGTCGCCCTTGTCTTTGCAGTAACGCCTGCCTTTTTTGTGTTTTTGTTTAAAACTCGGTTTTTTTTGTGGCCTCTTTCTTTTCGATCTCTACCACGAAAAAACTGTTATCTTCCGCTACTTCTTTGAATACCTGCAGCAGAGCCTCACCGTATGGGCCGAGTTTCTCCATGATGGCGTCCGGTTCGCTGATGACGATTTTTTTCGGTGTGAAATCCGTCGAAAGACAATCCCACAAGGCATCCAGGTTATTTCCGTAGTAATCAGGCAAATTTAATTTTCTTTTCAAATAGGCGTGGGTTGTTTCCCTATCCAGCATCCTGCTTCCATTCAATCGAATAGTGTTCATTTTCTTCCCCCCGGGTTCAGCTGCTTAAAGGTTTTATAGTGGTCATCGGTATAGAAAATCAAGCCGTCGCTTGAATAAACGATACGCTTGGCACCACGGTACCCTCCCGCATAATCAATATCACACTCATAGTATTTGCGGCCGCCTGCCTTAGGCAGCTTTCCTTCAAAGTTACCGAAACGGTCCCCGCCGATTGACTTCTTATCGGTTACCTTCCACAGATTCCCTTTTGAATTGTCCCAACCGAGTTTGCCCGCTTCGTTCTTGGTGATGAAATTAGGCGGCAGAGTCTTAAATTCATAAATATATGCCGTTACCTCATCCCTCGTCGAATAGCTCTGCCCCTTCTTTACAGAAACGCCTTTGCTGTCGGTGGTTTTTGCAGCCTGTTCCTTTTGAACACCCGTGCCCGGGACAGTCACGTTAGTGCCGGGTTTTGCCGGCTGCTCCTTTTTAGAGGAAGCCTGACAGCCTGCCAGGCTCAGCAAAAGCAAAACCGTGCCTGTTATCAGTAAAATTTTTTTCCAAAAACTGTTTTTCTGCATGTTCTTCCTCCCTGATAATTACTTGCCGGTCTTCCTGCCTTGAGACCTTCCGTCCCTTTGTCCAAAAGTTTCCCATCTGTTCGTACTGCCATACTACCATTATAGAGCGCTGTTGTCAGTAAAAATTTCAGCTCTCCCGCGCGCTTCTGCAGCTTATGGCACAAAACGTCTTCGCCACCGCGCTTTTTCTTCCTGCCAAGTAAAAAACACCTTGACTGTCCAAGGTGTTTTTTACTTGAACGCAAACCTTTCAGGCGGCAGATTCCTGCCGTCCTTTTTTAAAAACCGGCTTTAGCGCACTATCAGCACAGGAATCTTCGCATGCTGCACAATGCTTGAACTGACGCCGCCAAGCAGCAAGTCGGCAACGCCGCCGAGACCCCTGTTGCCCATAACAATAGCGTTACATTCCTCCGCCCGGGCAAGATGGAGAATCCTTTCGGCAGGGTGCCCGGCCTCTAAGATGTAAAGAACTTTGCCCGGATAGGAAGCCAGTTTCTTCTTTGCCTTTTCCATAATCTTTTGCGCAGCGCTTTCAAGCGCGCTGTTCACCTGGTAAAGCGTTGCGCTGTTCCAAGTTGTCGCCAGGGGAATCAGGTTATTGGTATAAGGCTCCACGACTGTGACGACCACGAGATCAGCGCCGAATTTTTCACCGAGTGCACCTGCTTGTTCAAGAGCACGCCACGCAATCTCCGACCCGTCAATGGGCGCCATAATTTTCTTAAACATTGTTTTCCTCTCCTCCCGATCCTGCATAAGACGGCTCTTTTACTCCGGGCGGTCTTCCTCACTGATGTTTTGGTTGTCCGCCGGTGACTTGTACGGAGATTTCTCAGCAAACCCCGCAACGCTTTTCCTGGCACGCGCTGCCGCGACAACCGTACCCGGTCCGCCGATGCAGCCATGTTTGCAGGCCATGCCTTCAAGAAGCATACCGTTTTTCAAGCCCAGCTTTGCCAGGCGCATCGTCTTGACGCATTCGGCCAAACCTTCAATGCATTCGGCCTTGACCTGCATTTCCGGCCTGATTTCCCGGATTCTTTTTATGACGGCATCGGCCACTCCGCCTCCGACCGCGTAGCCTCTGCCCGTCACGGAAGCATCCGTTATCGCGCCGGCGACTTCAATTTCCGCGGGTTCAATGCCCTTGGCAACAAACATGCCCATCAATTCCTCGAAGGTGATGACAAAATCAACATAATCCTTTACATTTTCCTGCAGCGCCTCGAGTTTTTTCGAAATGCAGGGGCCGATAAAGACTACCTTGCAATCAGGATGTGTTTTCTTTATATGGTGCGAAGTGTAAACCATAGGGGTGCTTGATTCCGAAATATAGTCGTTGATTTCCGGGAAGTTTTTCTCGACCATCAGCTTCCAGGAAAAGCAGCAGCTCGTACCCATGAATGGTTCCTTTTCGGGAACCGTTTCCACAAATTCGTGGGCCTCGTTCAAGGTTGTCAGGTCGGCACCGAGGCCTACCTCCACTACATCCCTGATGCCCAGCTGCCTGATGCCTGCAAAAACCTGTTCCGGCGTCGTCAGCGCGCCGAATTGCCCGACAAACGAAGGGGCGATGATTGCATAAACCTCGGCACCTCCTGTGATCGTCTTGATCAGCTGATAAATCTCCGACTTATCTGAGATGGCTCCGAAAGGACATTCCTGAATGCAGTTACCGCAGGCGACGCACTTGTCGTCATCAATCTCGGCCCGGCCGAGATAGTCGGATTTGATTGCATTGACGCCGCAGCTTGCCGCGCAAGGCCTTTCATATTCGACAATTGCCTGAAACGGGCATTCGCTTTTGCATCTGCCGCACTTGATACATTTGGACTGGTCAATCACGGCCTGAGTCTTTTCTATTGTAACGGCATTTTTCGGGCAGACGTTCTTACAAGGATGGGCAAGGCATTTGCGGCAATTGTCCGTCACAAGAAAGGCTCTGGTCGGGCAGGCCTCACAAGCTATTTTAATGACGGATACAAGCGGCGGCGTGTAAACCCTGGCCGCAACGTCGATGCTTTCGATGCCTTCGGAGATGGGTCCCGTCTCGGCAGCCGTTCGGGCATCAAGACCGAGGGCCAGACGGAGTCGCTCACCGATGACCGCCCTTTCCCTGAAAACGTTTTCCCTGTAATGAGCCTTTTCCCCGGGTATCAGATTGTAGGTTTCGTCGCCGAGACGCCTTAAATCCTCGTCATTGTAGGCAATCCTGGCAATCGCGGAAAAAACCATTCTTCGGATGTTTATAATGTCATTGTAGAATTCTTTCACTTTTTTCTCCTTGTGCGAAAAACTATTACTGTCGCGTCTTCATCATTTAGGCAATATGTATTCATAGGCGGCGTCCAAAACCACTGACATTATTTGCTCGCGTGAAGCATTGCGGTACATTTCGCCGTCAACGATTACGACGGGAGAAACGGCGTTCTTCTTTTTACATTCGCCCAAACAGCGGGCCATCTCAATTTCCAAAGTAAAAGCAGGGTTGGCCCCTTCTTTTTGCAAAAGTGTGTCCTTGAGATTCTCCAGGCTTGCGATAATGCTGTCTGCACCCATCATGGTGCAGTTCGATCCAACACAAACTACTACTTTCATATTTCGTTCCTTTCGCCTTTAGACTTAGGTTGTTTAGTGCCTTTTATTCATTTTAACATATTTTGCAGGCAAAAAAGCTGAATTTCGCCAAAACTTTCAGCCCCTTCCTGTAGAATGGTTCTTTATCATTGCCCGAAACATCGGAGGCTTTTTCTCGCTTTCGTCAGCGTTGTTTTCGTGTTAAAATAATAGGCAGACAAAGAAAATGGAGGAAATCATGCTGGCAGCTAACAACCTTGAAGACAACACGGTTTTTTATTATTGGCTTGATGACGGCCGCGGCGATTACAACCGGAGCTATGAGCAGTACGAAAAGGATACGGATTACGCGGACTACTCTACCGACCACAGGGACAGCAACTTTTTCAACTTCGAGAAGAAAATCAGAAAGAATAAGCAGCAAATCATCAACGACGCCTGGAAGAAGTTTGACGATTAGGTCGATTAAAAGGAAAAAGCTTTGAACTGCCGCAAAAGAGCAGGTCAAAGCTTTGTTTCATTCCCTCATATTCTTAAACCAGTAAACAGGCAGGACAAAAATCCAAGCGATAAATGTTGCTGCCGCCCAAAACATTGCGGCTTCATTTTTACGGTTCTTTGCATCCTTGTAAACCTGGAAAGCAAAAAACAACGATAAAGCAATGCCGATGTATTGCACAAAATCCCCCATTCTAAGACCCCCTGCCGCTTCCATTACATTTTTATTATAACAAGGGAAACCAAATATGTCGATACGGCAAAAAGGAAGGCCAGCACGGGCCTTCCTTTTTTATTGTTCCCGAACTGATACCGGCCGTGAAATCAACCAAGAACATTGCTGCAGCGGCTGCACAAGGTTGCGTGCCCGCCATCATTGCCCACAGTCTCACTGTAAATCCAGCAGCGCTCACATTTTTGACCTTCAGCGGGCTGCACCCTGACTTTAAGGTCTGCGCGTCCGGTTGTTTCTCCTACGTCGGCAATGCCTTCATGAAGCTTAGTCTGGGAGACTATAAGCAGCGTCGGCAGTTCGCTCTCGATTTGTCTGAGAAGCATCAGGGCTTCCCCTTCGGCGTAAAGCTCCACCTTGGCGTCGAGAGAATGTCCGATTGCCTTTGCGCGGCGGGCGCCCTCAAGCACCCTGGTGATTTCACTGCGCAGTTCTATGAAGCTTTCCCATTTGTTTTCAAGTGCTTCGTCCAGGTATTCTTCCCTGACTTCGGGCCAGGGCATCATCTGTACGCTCTCGGGCATGTCCGGAGATTTTTTCATGAACTGCCAGACTTCTTCCATCGTAAAGCTCAATACAGGCGACAGCATGACAACAAGGTCGGCCATGATTTCATACATGGCTGTTTGTGCGCTGCGTCTTGCCTTATCGTCTGCCTTTGAGGCATAAATACGGTCTTTAATGATATCCAGATAAAAGGAACTCATTTCCACCGTGCAGAAGTTATGGATGGCGTGATAGAGAACATGGAAGTCATAGCTGTCAAAGGCCGCCGTCACTCTTTGCTTCAGGAGCTGCATGTGCATCAGCGCCCAGCGGTCAAGCTCTTCCATATCCCGATAGCTTACCTTGTCCGTCTGATAGTCGAAATCATTGGTGTTTCCTAAAATATATCTGATGGTATTCCTGATTTTACGGTAAACCTCGGAAAGCTGTTTCAGGATTTCCTTGGAAATTCGGATGTCAGTCTTGTAATCGGAGGAAGCGGTCCACAAGCGGATTACGTCAGCACCATATTGGGCAATGACGTCCTGCGGGGCAATGGTGTTGCCGACCGATTTGGACATCTTGCGTCCTTCGCCGTCAACAACATAACCATGCGTCAATACGGACTTGTATGGTGCGTGGCCATAGCAGGCCACCGAAGTCAGGAGCGAGGACTGGAACCAGCCTCGATGCTGGTCGCTGCCTTCCAGGTACATATCCGCCGGATAGGCAAGTTCCGGGCGAACACGCAAGACAGCCTCGTGCGAGGAGCCGCTGTCGAACCAGACATCCATGATGTCGGTTTCCTTTTCGAAATGCCGGCCGCCGCATTTGGGGCAAGTCGTCTCCGCCGGCAGAATTTCTTCGGCGGAACGTGCCCACCACGCATCCGAACCTTCTTTGCCAAACAGTTCCGAAACGGCCGTAATCGTCGCGTCATTGATAACGTATTCACCGCAGTCCCTGCAATAGAAAACAGGGATGGGCACTCCCCAGACGCGCTGGCGCGATATGCACCAATCGTTTCTTTCGGAAACCATGTTGTGAATACGTGACTGCCCCCACGAGGGAATCCACTGCACCTCTTGGCCAATGGCGTTCAAGGCAGCTTCGCGGAAACCGTCAACGGAGGCAAACCATTGTGCCGTTGCGCGATAAATGATCGGCTCCTTGCAGCGCCAGCAGTGGGCGTATTGGTGGCGAATGCTTTCCTTGCCCAGAAGCAGGTTGGCTGCCGCCAGATGTTTGATAATGGGAACGTTGGCGTCAAAAACAAACATGCCGGCAAACATTTCCCCGGCTTCGGCCGTTAAATGACCTGTTTTGTCAACCGGTGAAATTACGGGGAGTTTGTAACGCAACCCTGTTTCAAAGTCCTCCTGGCCATGGCCGGGAGCCGTATGAACGCAGCCGCTGCCGGCGTCAAGCGTAACATAATCTGCCAGCACAACTGTTGAATCGCGGTCAAGGAAAGGATGACGGGCAACAACGCCTTCCAATTCACTGCCCTTGACGGTACCGAGGACATTGTTGAAATCTTTGCGGCAGACCTTGCCTACCTGGCCCAGCAATTCCTTGGCCATCAGGTATACTTCGCCTTCGCTTTCGACCCAGGTATAATCAAAGTCGGCATGAACGGCTACGGCAACGTTTGCCGGCAGCGTCCAGGGCGTCGTTGTCCAGATTACCACAAAGACCGGCTTGCCTTTTGCCGCTTCCGGAAGCAGACCCTTATCATCCTTCAGGGGAAACTTCACAAAGATGGCCGGAGACTTCTCTTCGCCGTATTCGATTTCAGCTTCGGCAAGCGCCGTTTCACAGTGAGTGCACCAGTATACAGCCTTTTTCCCTTTGTAAATGTAGCCTTTTTTGGCCATCTCGCCAAAAACCTTGATTTGCTTGGCTTCATATTTAGGTTTCAGCGTAATATAAGGATTGTCCCAATCGCCGAGCACGCCGAGACGTTTGAAGTCTTTGCGCTGTTCGTCAATCCATTTCAGGGCGTAGTTGCAGCATTCTTTCCGCAGAACCAGATTGTCCAATTCGTGACGGTTGAGTCCGAGGTTCTTGATTGCGGCGTGTTCGATCGGCATGCCGTGTGTGTCCCAGCCGGGCACATAGGGCGTATCAAAGCCTCTCAGGTATTTGTATTTGATGATGATGTCTTTCAAAATCTTATTCAGGGCCGTACCCATATGAATATTGCCGTTGGCATACGGAGGTCCGTCATGAAGAACGAATTTTTCGCGTCCCGCATGCAGCTCTTGCTTCTTTTCGTATATCCTGTTGTTTTCCCAATATTCGAGAACACCCGGTTCTCTTTCCGGCAGTCCTGCACGCATCGGAAACTCTGTTTCAGGCAGATTCAAAGTCTTACCGTAATCCACTTCTTACACCTCCAAAAAATAAAGCCCCGCTCCCCAAAGGGACGAGACTGTTTTTACCCGTGGTACCACCCTACTGACAGCGCTGCCGCTGTCACTTTAAATGTTATAACGCACATTACACGATCACGCCTACTGTCTTCAGCGTGACAACTTGGAAGTGATTTTCATCCGCCGCCTTCAGCACCGGGCTTCCACCCTCCCCGGCTCGCTTTCCGTCATGTGACGCACTACTGTCTTCCGCATTGCTTTGCAATATATAAATACAAGCAGATGTATTATACACTAAGATTGCTCAAGCCGTCAACGCCTGCTTGTTCCATATTTGAATTGAAAAAGGCCGAAGCCTTCGCCCGTTCTGAGATGTGAAGTCTCGTTCAGCAAAAAAACCGCATGCTCCTGCCACTTGTTCGTCCCTAATACCGTCAGGCTAGCCGGCAGGATGTCAAAAGAAAAATTATGTTTGGAAACCTCGGCAATATCAAAGCCCAACCAATCAAAGATAATGTTCTGAATCGTTCCCTTGTGGGCTACTATGATAAAGTTATCTCTTTCCAGTCTTTCAATAGTCCTCATGCCCCTTACAGTGCGCTCGAAGAACTCCCTGCGAGTTTCGCCGCCGGGATAGTTCCTGTGATTGAGTTCTTTAGGCGTAGCAGGCGGAAAATAAAGGGCCCTGGCAGCTTTTTCGTCAAGTCCTGCAGCTTCTCCGTTGTTTTTTTCCCGCAAAAAAGACAGAACTTCGACTCTTTCCTGTAATAAGTCACCGATAATGTCTGCCGAAGCCTTTGCTCTTTTTAGATCGCTTGTCAATATCCTTATCCGGCTCTTTTGCCCGGAAAAATCTTTCGCCAGGCCTGCCGCAAGCGTACGCATCTGTTTCTTGCCTTTTTCCGTCAGAAAAGAGTCAGTCCAGCCCCCGGTCAGATTCTGCGTATGGTGCGTTGCTTCCCCGTGTCTTACTAAAAGAATCATCATAACTCCCCCGCTGCTTCGATTAGAAGTTATCCTTTTCCGCCTTGCGCATCAGTTCAAGCTGTCCTTCAAGAAGTGTCCGCATGTGGTTGCGGTGGGTATTTGCCTGTTTAAGCTGGTCATGATAGGCTGTTTTTGCCTTTTGGACTTCTTTTTCAGCTTCCTCTATCATCCGGCTGCATTTCTCCTCGGTCTCCGTGGTTATCTTCTTGCAGTAACCTTCGGCTTCCGTTGTCATTTTCATACAGCTGCTCTCTGT
>JAAYIB010000058.1 GCA_012744295.1 Acholeplasmataceae bacterium | reverse complement strand
TCAGAACAAGCTTTGTTGTTGTAGAACCTGCGTCAATACCAAGATAAGCCGGACCCTTGTGAGAAGAGATGTCGGCTCTTTGCACCTTTGCTTTTGCATGTCGGTCCAAAAACACTTCATAGTCGGCGGTAACACTGAATAACGGCTGCAAGGAACTGCTTTTTGTTTTCGCGGCAGCAGACAGTGCTTCAAGTCTGCGTTCAAGCACTGCATAATCTATGAGAGCCCCTTCCTGTGCCCAAATGGCACCGAGAGCGATGAAGTAAGTAGATGATTCCGGCGTTTCTGATTGGTCTTCCGGTACGCCAAGCGTTTCTAAAAAGAGGGTGCGCAGCTCCGAGAGGAAAAACAAAGGACCGCCGAGAAAGGCCAAAGGCGGCTTAATGGGACGTCCTTGCGCGAGACTGCCTATTGTTTGGTTGACTACAGCCTGCAGAATCGATCTTGCTATGTCTTCCTTCACGACACCGTCATTCATGAGCGCCTGGACGTCGGTTTTGGCGAAGACTCCGCAGCGTGAAGCGATGGGGTGGACGGTCGAAGCTTTTTTCGCCATTTCATTCAGCCCTGCCGCGTCGGTATTCAAAAGGGTCGCCATATGATCGATGAAGGAACCGGTTCCGCCGGCACAAACTCCATTCATGCGTTGTTCCATATTTTCATAAAAGTAAGTGATTTTGGCGTCTTCTCCGCCAAGCTCGATGGCCGTGCCGGTTTTGGGCAGATATCTGCGGATGCCGGACGTGCAGGCTATTACTTCCTGCACAAAGGGCAGCTCAAGACCTTCGGCAAGCCCTATGCCTGCCGAACCTGTAAAGACAATCGAAAAAGGAGCTTTCTCGATAAAAGGGCGCGCATAGGCCAAAATTCCGGCAAAAGTTCCGGCTATATCCGAAAAATGGCGTTGGTAGCTGTGGAAAAGCAAAGTGCCTTTTGTGTCGATAACGGCTATTTTTATTGTCGTGGAACCGACGTCAACTCCCACGCGCAAATTATTCATTATTTTACACCTGCCTTAAGCAACCGCAAAAAAATATGGGTTGAAATCGTTGTGCCTTATGGGTTTTTCTTAATTATTACTATATACCTCAATTCAATATAAATCTACTTCGGCAATTTGTCAAAGAGAAGGTACCTAAAAGAAAGTATTTTCTCAAATATTTGCTACATATTATTGAAAATTAAATATTATTGATAATTATTATTAATTCCTATTGGAATAATAGGCTTTTTAGTTTACAATATAAGTGAAGATTAAAATAAAGGTTATAGCCTTTATCAAACATAGGAGGGATTAATGTGAAAAAAGAATTTTGGGAGGCAGTAAAGGGAAGAAGAAGCATCTACGCTCTCGGAGCCGAGATTACGGTAAGCGAGGAGAGGATACAGGAATTGGTAAAGGACGCGCTCCTGCATACGCCGTCTCCGTTCAATTCACAAAGCACGAGGCTGGTGGTTCTGTTTAACGGGAATCACAAACGTCTGTGGGAGATAACTTTAAATGAACTGGCTAAGCTTGTTTCTCCGGAACAGCTTGAGCAAAGCAAGAATAAAATAAATGACTGTTTTGCCTCTGGCTACGGTACGATTTTGTTCTTTGAAGAGAAGAATGCCGTTGACGCACTTTGTGCAGCGTTCCCGAGCTACGCGGACCGTTTTCCGGTCTGGTCGCAGCATACAAATGCCATGCATCAGTTTGTGCTTTGGGCTGCGCTTGAAGCCGAGGGGCTCGGAGCATCGCTCCAACACTACAATCCGTTAATCGATGACGCCGTGCGCAAGGAGTGGGACCTGCCGGACACCTGGCAGCTTGTGGCACAGATGCCTTTTGGCAAGGTGCTGGCTCCTGCCGGTGACAAGGAATTCGGACCGTTGGACGAACGTATGAAAATTTTTAAATAGATAAAAGAGCTGCAGGAAAAATCCTGCAGCTCTTTTTATGCATTATTCGTTTCAGCCCTTCAGATATCGACAGACCGCTTTTGCCGCTCCGCGGCCTTCGGCAATTGCCCAAACAACCAGGCTTTGTCCACGGCGCGAATCGCCTGCGGCGAAAACCCCCTTAACGTTTGTCGAGAAATCCTTTTCATTAGCCTGGATGTTATTTTGCCGGGTTTTATCGAGTTTGAATTCCTCAAATACTTTTTGCGCCGTACCTGTAAAGCCAAGGGCGAGGAGAACGAGCTGCGCTGGTATGGTTTCTTCGGTCTTCGGAATCTCGCAGGGCGTCATCAGGCAATTGATGTTTTTCCATTCGATTCTGCAGATCCGAAGCCCCTCGACTGTGTTCTTGCTGCCAATGAATTCCTTAGTCGAAAGGCAGTAACTTCTTGGATCCGTGCCAAACATCTCAATCGCTTCTCCCTGGCCGTAGTCGGTTTTAAACAGGCGAGGGAATTCGGGCCAGGGATTGTTTTGCTGCCGCGAGCCCGGCAGGCAGGGCATGATTTCAATCTGCCGAATGCTCCTGCAGCCCTGCCGGATAGCCGTCGCGACGCAGTCCGTGCCTGTGTCGCCGCCTCCAAGCACTACAACGTCCTTGCCCTTGGCCGATAAGGACTCGTGTTCCAAAGGCTGCGAATTCAGGAAGGCTTTTGTTGCGGCCTCAAGGTATTCCTTGGCAAAATGGATGCCGCTCAGACTTCTGCCCGGAAGGTCAAGGTCGCGAGGAGTTGTGCTGCCGGTGCAGAGAACAACCGCGTCGAATTCCTTGCAGAGCATTTCCGCCGATATGCTCGAGCCAACTTCGCTGTTTAGACAAAATTGTATTCCCGAGGCCTCAAGGATGCCGATACGTCTTGTTACAAGGAATTTGTCAAGCTTCATGTTCGGAATGCCGTACATTAACAAGCCCCCGGGGCGGTCGGATTTTTCGTAGACTACTACAGCGTGCCCGGCTTTGTTTAGCTCATCGGCACAGGCAAGGCCGGCAGGACCCGAGCCGACAACCGCAACCCTTCGTCCGCTTCTTCGTAGTGGTTTGACCGGTTTTACAAGTTCGTTGGCGAAGGCATATTCGCTGAGGTATTGTTCGATATTCTTGATTGTTACAGGTTCGGCCACGAGTCCGGCACTGCAGGCACCTTCACAGGGTGCGGGGCAGACGTGCGAGGTGAATTCAGGAAAATTGTTGGTTTTATTCAGCCGGGCGTAGGCAAATGCTTCCAGACCCTGGCAGAGAAAGTCATTGAATTCGGGCATGAGATTGTGCAGAGGGCAGCCGCTGAGCGTGTTGTTAAGAAGCACGCCGCTGTGACAAAACGGTATAGAGCAGTCCATGCATCGTGCCGCCTGGTTTTGCAAGGTATCCTTTTCGGGAAGGACCGGCAGCTTGATGTCGTTCCAGTCCCTGACTCGCTCGCAAACAGGACGATTGGGCTGTTCTTTTCTCTTGTAATCCAAAAAACCTGTTGGTTTTCCCATTATGCATTTCCCTCCTCGAAAACACGAATCGCGGCATCTTCCCTGGTTAAGCCATCCTGCACCAGTTCGCTGATTCTTTCGATGACGCGCTTGTATTCGCGCGGTATTACCTTAACGAATTTGCATGCATATTCGTCCCAGTTGGCAATTATCATTTCAGCGGTTCTGCTGCCTGTCAGCCGGGCATGGTCGTGTACCAGCTTTTGAACTTCCATTTTGTCGCCTACGGCTTCTAATTTCTCTAAAAGCACAATCTCTTTGCTGCAATAGGCGTCGAAGGTTCCATCCTCGTCCAAAACATAGGCGACGCCGCCCGACATTCCCTCCGCGAAATTGCGGCCTGTTTTGCCTAAAATTACAACGGTTCCTCCGGTCATGTATTCGCAGCCATGATCGCCAACCCCTTCGACAACCGCGTGTATACCGCTGTTTCTGATGCAGAAGCGTTCACCTGCAATTCCCCGTATATAGGCCTCGCCGCTCGTTGCACCGTAAAAGGCAACGTTTCCTATGATAATGTTTTCATGTGGGTTGAAGGCGGACTCGACAGGTGGTTTAATCACCAAACGGCCGCCTGAAAGGCCTTTGCCGACATGGTCATTAGCGTCGCCCTCAAGTGAAAGCGTGACTCCCTTTGGAAGAAAAGCACCGAAGCTCTGGCCGGCAGAGCCCTTGAAATTCAGGCGGATAGTGTCCTTGGGCAAACCGCTGAGCCCATAACGCCGGGTGATTTCGCTGCCGAGGATCGTCCCTGCTACGCGGTCGGTATTTTTAATCGGCAGCGTTATCTCGACCGGTTTCTTATCGGTAACGGCTGCCTTGCAGATGGCAAGAAGTTCTCTTACGTCGAGGGACTTGTCCAGGTGGTGGTTTTGTTTTATTGTGCAGTACTGCTCGGTGCCCGGCTCCACGTCCGGTTTGTGAAGAAGAGCAGAAAGGTCGACATGCCTGCTTTTCCAGTTGCGTTCGGGCCGAGGAATTAGAACCTCCGTGCGCCCAACCATTTCGTTGATTGTTTTAAAGCCGAGGGCAGCCATATATTCTCTGACTTCCCGTGCTATAAAGCGCATGTAATTGACAACGTACTCGGGTTTGCCGGCAAAGTTCCTTCTCAATTTGGGGTCCTGTGTGGCAACACCCACCGGACAGGTGTTGAGGTTGCAAACTCTCATCATGACGCAGCCCAGGGCGATCAGAGGAGCAGTGGCAAAGCCGAATTCTTCCGCGCCAAACAGGGCGGCAATGATAACGTCTCGTCCGGTCATTAGTTTCCCATCGGTTTCTAAGGTAACCCGGTTGCGCAGGTTATTCAAAAGCAGGGTTTGGTGTGTCTCGACCAGGCCGAGCTCCCAGGGAAGCCCCGCATGATTAATGCTTGTGCGCGGCGAAGCTCCGGTACCGCCGTCATAGCCGCTGATAAGTACGACGTCGGCACAGGCTTTTACAACGCCGGCGGCGATTGTTCCCACGCCTACCTCCGAGACAAGTTTAACGCTTATGCGCGCGGCGGGGTTGGCGTTTTTGAGGTCGTGGATAAGCTCTGCCAGATCCTCGATGGAATAGATGTCATGGTGGGGAGGCGGGGAAATAAGCTGAATGCCGGCGGTAGTGCCTCTGCATTCGGCAATCCAGGGGTAAACCTTGCTGCCGGGAAGCTGGCCGCCTTCGCCGGGTTTTGCTCCCTGTGACATTTTGATTTGAATTTCATCCGCGTTTACAAGATAGTTGCTTGTAACGCCGAAGCGTCCGGAAGCCACCTGTTTGATGGCGCTCCTCTTGCTGTAGCCGTTTGCCATGGTGCGAAAACGTGAGGGATCCTCGCCGCCTTCACCGGTATTGCTTTTGCCGCCGAGTATGTTCATGGCGATGGCAAGCGCCTCATGGGCTTCCTTGCTTAAAGAGCCGTAAGACATCGCCCCTGTCTTGAATCTTTTGCAGATGCTGTCAATCGATTCGACTTCCTCGATGGGAATAGGCAGACGCTGGGGAGAGAAGGTCAGAAGATTCCGGAGGTTCTGTCCTTCGTGCTCTTTTCCCTTCAGATCATTGGAGAATGTCTTGTAGATTTCGTAGTCGTTTTCGCGGCAAGCGTGCTGAAGATTGTAGACAGTATGGGGATTAAAGACATGAAGCTCGCCATCCTCGCGCCATTGGTAGGCAGAGCCCGAGGGGTAGCTGCAAGGTTCCGGAACTTCCTCGGAAAAGGCTTCTTCGTGACGCATCAGCGTTTCGCGGGCGATTTCTTCAAGGGTAATGCCGCCTATGCGTGAGGGCGTGCCGGTGAAATATTCCTGAATAACCTCACTGCTGACTCCGAGGGCCTCAAAAATCTGCGCGCCCCGGTAGCTCTGTACAGTAGAAATGCCCATTTTGGAAAGAACCTTCGCTATACCATGCGTACAAGCGTAAATATAGTTTTCCGAGGCTTTTTCGTACGATGTTTTCGCCAATATGCCATTGGCACACATATCATCGAGAGTTTCGAAGGCAAGATACGGGTTGATGCCGCTTGCACCGTAACCGAGCAGCAACGCGAAGTGGTGAACTTCACGCGGCTCGCCCGACTCGATTACAATGCTGGCCTTCAGGCGCGTGCCGTTGCGAATCAGATGGTGATGAAGACAGGAGCAAGCTAAAAGGGAAGGAATGGGCGCCATTTTTTCATTTACGCCACGATCAGAAAGAATCAGAATGCACTTGTTTGCGGCAATAAGCCTGTCGGCTTCGCGGCAGAGCCCTGCCAGGGCTTTTTGCAGCCCGGAGCCGCCTTTTTCCGCCGGAAATAGAATCGGTATTGTGGCAGCTTCGAATTTTGGCTGTTTTATGTTCTGCAGTTTTGCCAGTTCCATGTTGCTGAGTATCGGTGATTCCGCAGATACTT
>JAAYIB010000057.1 GCA_012744295.1 Acholeplasmataceae bacterium | reverse complement strand
CCCTCGTTTTGTTCAGCTGCACGCCGGGGTCGTTATAACTCGGGGCCGGCAGCGCCCAGGCCCGGGAATAAGGCAAGGCCAGAGTCAGGAGAACCGCTGCGGCCAAATGTACGTAACCCTTTTTCAATGTCATGATTACCCTCCCCAAAACAATTGTGCTATCATAGACAACCCACGATAAAACAAAAATACCGGTGCGCTCGCAAAAAAACGCGGCAAATAAAAAAAGCAAATAAACAGCGCTTTTGCAGCAGCGGCATTTATTTGCACATCCTTCAAAATTATCTATTGTCATGGTCCCGATTGCTTTTGCCGGAAGAATTGAAAAGTCTGCCGCCCCGTCCATAGCCATTTATCCATTATAATTGAATCGTCTTGGCTTTTAATCCACCTCCAAAAGTCAATTGTTGCACGATTGACAGCCTTAAATGCCTGATTAAACAATTTACAGCTTAATTCTATACTTATCGTTTTTAAAAGTACATAGTTTTTACCAAAAAAGCAGCATTTTTTACCATATTTGTGTGAGACAGCGGGTGGACAGCGGGGACGTTCCTTTTTTGTCAACTTTCAAACGACTATCGCCCTGTCATCCCAAACGAATGTGAGTTCTCTCCGGGTTCAAACCGGCAAGATCGTTAACCCGAGATTCTTCCTCCTCGCGGACCTGGAATGGCATGAAAATCATCATCCTGAACTGCTGTGATAGTTTTCTCTTTTTTGTCACTCGGGACTTGATTTTTTCGGCTCAGCAAGGTAAGATAAAAGAGTAATTGGCACTCTTACGACGAGAGTGCTAACAGAATTAAAAATACGCAAAGGAGCAATGCAAAAATGGCCAAAGAAGTATACCAATTTCAAGCAGAGACAAAACAGCTTTTGGACCTGATGGTCCATTCTATTTATACCAACCGCGAGATATTTCTGCGCGAACTGATTTCGAACGCGTCGGACGCGATTGACCGCCTGCACTTTGAGTCGCTGACCAACCGCGAGCTTTTGGGCGACGATGACAAGTACGAGATTTTCCTCTTGCCCGATCCCGAGTCCCACACTCTGACGATTTCAGACAACGGCATCGGCATGAACCGCGAAGAGCTGATCGATAACATTGGCACTATCGCCAAGTCCGGCACCAAGGCTTTTATGACGAAACTGAAGGAGGCCAAGGAAGCAAGCGCCGCCGTCAGCGACAAGGAAATGATCGGGCAGTTCGGTGTTGGCTTTTATTCGGCTTTTATGGTCTCCGAGAGGGTGACCATCATCAGCCGCAAGGCCGGAGAGGATTCCGCCAGCAAGTGGGAATCGACCGGTGACGGCTCCTTTTCCATCGAAGAAGCCGAAAAGGAAGGCCGCGGCACGACCATCGTCCTGCACCTCCTGCCCGAATTCTGCGGCGACAAGGCAGAGGAAGACTTTACCGACTCTTATCTGCTGCAGCGTCTGGTCAAGAAATATTCGGACTATGTCCGCTACCCCGTGAAAATGAACTTCACCGTCGAGGAAACACCGAAGGATGCAGAAGGCAAGCCATTGCCGGACGCGGAGAAAATTAAACGCACCGAAGTCCGCACCCTGAATTCGATGCAGCCGCTCTGGACCAGGAACAAGCAGGACATCAAGCAGGAGGAATATGACGAGCTCTACCGCTCGCTCTTCCACGACTGGGAAAGCCCGCTCGAAACAATGCATAGCAAAGCAGAGGGCACCGTCGAGTACACGGCGCTCCTCTTCATTCCCTCCCATGCACCCTTCAATTTGTTCCATACCGACTACGAGCCGGGCCTGCAGCTTTATTCCCGCCACGTCTTCATCATGAACAAATGTAAGGACCTGCTGCCCGACTACATGCGCTTCGTCCAGGGCCTCGTCGACTCGCCCGACCTGTCACTGAATATTTCCCGGGAATTGCTGCAGCAGGACCGCCAGTTGAAACTTATCGGTAAAAACCTCGAAAAGAGCGTGCTCGGAACCCTCGAAAAGATGTTGAAGAACAGCAGGGAGAAATACGAAAAGTTCTGGGCCGAGTTCGGCAAGGCGCTGAAAATAGGCGTTTACGGCAGCATGTACTCCGGCGAAAACACCGCGGACAAACTAAAGAACCTGCTGCTGTTTGACACTTCCGGCGAAAGCGCCGCGCTCAGCACTCTGCAGGAATACAAGCTGCGCATGGCGGAAAGCCAAAGCAAGATTTTCTACGCAACCGGCAAGGACCGCGCCTCTATTGAGAACCTGCCGCAAATGGAGCTTTTGCGCGACAAGGGTATCGAAGTGCTGTATCTCTTTGACGCTGTTGACGAGTTCGCCATCGAAGCGCTCGGCGAATATGAAGGTAAACGCTTCCAGTCCATCAGCCGCGGCGACTTGGAGCTCGACGATGTCGAAGCCAAGGAGGATAAAAAGAAAGCCGAAACTGTCGCCAAGAGCAACGAGGAACTGATTCGCGACATCAAGGAAGTGCTGGGTGCCAAAGTCTCCGACGTGCAAGTCAGCAGCCGCCTGAAGTCCAGCGCCGTCTGCCTTGTTGCCGCAGCCGAGGGTCCAAGCCTTGCGATGGAGCAGGCCTTCGCCGATGCCCCGAGCCCGATGTTCAAGGCAAGGCGCATTTTGGAAATAAACCCCGGTCACGAGCTTTTCGCAAGGCTGCAGGAACTGCACGAGGCCGGCAAGGACAACGAAAGTTTCAAAGACTACTGCGACCTGCTCTACACCCAGGCCCTGCTGATAGAAGGAATCCTGCCCGAAGACCCGGTCGGCTTCGCTAACAAGGTTGCAAAGCTTATGGCCAAATAAACGACTGCCGCCGTCGATGACGTTTGTTTCGGAGGCAAAAAGTTGACAAAAAAGGAACGTCCCCAGTGTCCTATAAGGAGGAAGGAAGCCGCGGCTTCCTTCCTCCTTATATTTTCTCCTTATTTTTTTAGCGCCTTATCCAGCAGGATGCCGCTGTACATCAGCGGGTCACGTGCCGTCGAGTACGGCGGCGCGTAGGCGAGGTCGAGATGCATAAGGTCCGAGGCCTGCGCTCCGTAGGTGATTGCGGTGCCAACGACGTCGATGCGTTTGTCCACGCCGGCTTTGCCGATAATCTGAGCGCCCAAAAGCCGTCCGGTCTTCCTGTCGGCAACGGTCTTAATCGTCATTTCCTCGCCGTGAAAATATCCCGGCTTGTCGCTGCGAGTATCCTTTACAGTGACGATGTCGAACCCTTCCTTCAAGGCTTCCTTCGCAGTCAGCCCCGTCTGCGCGACCGCCAAATCGAAAAGCTTGAAGATTCCCGTACCCAGGCCACCCTGAAACTCAAGCGAACCGCCGGAGACCTGAATGCCAACGACGCGCCCCATCTTGTTGGCCGTCGAGCCCAGGGGACGATAGAAAGGCTTGCCCGTAACAACGGAATAGCTTTCGGCGCAATCTCCGCAAGCATAGATATCGGCTACGCTCGTTTCCATGGCTTTATTCACGGCAATTGCACCCGTCGCACCGAGATTAAGCCCCGCCTGCCTGGCCAGAGAAACGTTCGGACGCACCCCCACGGCCATGATGATCATGTCAGCCGCGAGCTCGGTGCCACCTTTTAAAACAGCCTTCGTCGCGAAGCGGCCGCCTTCGAGGCTTGCGACCGAGTCACCGGTTATCACGTCCACGCCCTGCGCCTCGATATGCTCCCGGACAAGGTCCGCCATGTCGCTGTCGAGCGCCGGCATTACCTGCGGCGCAAGTTCCACCAAAGTCGTATGAATGCCCCTCATCAGAAGGTTCTCCGCGACCTCGAGCCGATAAAGCCTGTGCCCACGATAACCGCGTTTCTCGGCCTGCGGCTCAGAATGAAGTCGCGAATCTTGTCGGCGTCGCCCGCACTCCTGAGCGCGAACACGTTTTCCTTATCGATGCCGGGCAGCGGCGGCACGAACGAACTTGCGCCCGTTGCCAGCACCAGCTTGTCGTAACTCTCCGAAAAACTCTCGCCAGTTTCGAGATTTTCTACCGTAATCTGCTTCTTGTTCGGGTCAAGCTCCGTCACCAAGTGGCGCGTGAAAATCTCAATAT
>JAAYIB010000010.1 GCA_012744295.1 Acholeplasmataceae bacterium | reverse complement strand
GCAACAATGTAATCACGCAGGTTTTCGTAGATACTGTTACGAGAACGCGGTAGCATCAAGCCTATTGTTGCATAATAATTGCATAATTTGTGAATATCTTCGGCATCGTCAAAAGTTGCATTTCTATAACCTATCATGACAAAACCCTCCCGCCTCGCAAGTCTTTACAGTAAATCATACTACTTTAGGGCAAAAAGCACAACAAATTATTATGAATAACCCGAGCAGGCTGCAAGTCAATCGTTTCTCAGTCCGCTTCTCCGTGAAATGGGCTAAGCCTGCATCTTTGCTTATAAAGATCTGACGCGGCCAACAGCGCGATCAGCATTGCAGAGGGTCTGGGCGGACAACCCGGAACAAGGATGTCAACGGGGAGAATTTTGTCAAGCGCCCCGATCAAGGCATAAGTTTCCCCATAGGTTGCTCCGCCTGCAGCACATGCTCCGACGGCCATCACAAGCTTCGGCTCGGGCATCGCCTCGTAGGTCATCAGCACCGCTTCAGCAAGGTTGCGTGTAACAACACCCGTTACCATTATCATATCAGCGTGTCTCGGTGAGGCCACGAAGGAGATGCCATAGCGGTGAAGATCGTAAACAGGATTTGTCAAGGCCGCCATTTCAAAGTCACAGGCATTACAGGAACCGGCATCAAGATGCCGCACATGAAGCGAACGGGTATGGGCAGCATTGATTAGCCTGCCAATTTCGGTATTGTTCTGTGAAGTTATGACCGGCATGGCATCAAGGTTGGTGTGAGATAAGGTGCCTTCGGCGCACGCTTCCGCACATTTTCCGCAAAAGACACATTTTTTGTAGTCAATGCAAGGCAGCTTTCGCCTGCTTAAGGAAATTGCGCCGACCGGACAGGCTGACAGACATTTGCCGCACTCTATACATTGAGAAGGCCTCGTGGCAAGTTCTCCGCGGTAAGCCGCTGAACCGACTGTATCAATTTCCTCTGTTTGAATTCTTCCGGCTAAAATTGACTCTATTAGCTTCAGCATAAAATCCCCCTAACGGTCCAGACACGCGTAACAAAGTTCAAAGCTTTTATTGACAAGAGGGAAATCCGGTATAATCTCGCCCTGCATAGCGATAGGCAAAGCCGGCCAGTTTGGATAGGAAGCGGAACGGACAAAAAGACGGTAAATATTCTGCTGTTCGTCCAGCATAACCCAGTGCAGGTCACTGCCTCTGGCCGACTCTGATATGCCCCATGCACCCTCATAAGACCGGCATTCAAGCTTTTCCGAACAAATAGACGTTTCCGGTTCATGAGCCAACAAGGACAGCGCCTGCCTGATTATTTTAATTGTTTCCGCGACTTCCTTGATTCTGACCAATAGTCTTGCCTCCACGTCGCCTGCGGTTTCCGTACATATGTCGAAAGCAAGCTCTGAATAGATGCCGTAAGCGAGGTCTTTCCTCGCGTCGCGGCCGACGCCGGAGGCCCTGGCGCCTATTCCGACCATGGCGAGATCTATTGCGGTTTTTTTCCTTACTATTCCGGTTTTCTGAATTCTGTTCAGAAATCCGTCCTGTCCGTTCAAGACCTGAGTGAGTAACCGGTAATCGTTCTCAGTCCTGGTAAGCTGGGCGAGTATAATTTTGGCATCTTCATCCTTGAGCGTCCTATGAATTCCGCCAGGTACGATCATTCCCCGCAGGAAGCGATTACCGGCAATTTTTTCATTACAGCGAAGGAGCTCTTCCTTGAGACGGGCGCCCATGGCATTGGGAACCGTAAAACCAGCGCCGGCGCACAAGTTGCCCGTATCGCCCACATGATTGTAAAGCCTTTCCATTTCAGCGATGACAACTCTTGTCAGCTCAGCCCTGCGGGGCACTTTGGCATAAGATAGTTTTTCCACCGCCTGGCAGAAGGATACCGCGTTTGCCACCGAACAGGCCCCGCAAATCCGCTCAACCATAAACAAGGCGCCCCCGATTGACTTTCCTTCAACAGCTTTCTCAATTCCCCTGTGAGTATAAAAAAGCTTGGCATCAAGCTGCAGTACGGCTTCTCCTGCCTGACTGAAGCAAAAATGCCCCGGTTCGATGATCCCGGCGTGAATTGGGCCCACCGGCACTTCAAAAAGGCCTTCTCCCTGTGCCTTTGCAAGAGGGTAGTCCCTTTTCCCTGCGACATGGCTGTCGCAGGGAATTGTTTTACGCATGGGATAAAATTCTTTTGGGAAACCTTCATGCAGGACCAACGGTCTTAAATCAGGATGTTCAAGCGGCTTAATGCCAAACAAATCGTATATCTCGCGTTCGTACCAGGCTGCCGCCGGGAAAAGCGGCGTCAGGGAAGGAAATTCCAACTCATTTCCAGGCTCTAACTGTGCTCTGACAATCTTGATGTCCTTTTCGCCTTTGTCTTCAAACAGGCAATAGACCGCATAGCCTTTTCCCAATGGAGTTTCATCGTTGGCAAACATTGCCGTAAGCGAATTTCTCCCGTTGTGGGAAAGCACGTTGGCGGCGCCCCTCAGGCCTTCAGCCTTAATATGGATCATTACTGAACACCTCCGGCAATTATTCTTGACGCTTCAACGAGCAGATTGTTTAATACGGGTATCTGTTGCCAGAAAACGCCCAGCAACATCGAGGCAAACAGCATCGCGGCAAGCAGCGGCGCGTCAGTGTGGTCAAGCAGGTCCGAGCAGGCTTTTCTTTTGGCCCTTCCGGAAAGCATACGCATGACGTGATACAAAATACCGATCAGCACACCCGCCAAAAGCGTCACCATAACCGTGCCCAGCAAATAGTGACCGCCGGCAAACAGTGACATAATGATGCTGAATTTGCTGTAAAACAATCCAAAAGGCGGCATGCCGAGTATGCCAATCATTCCCAGTAACAGAAAGGTTGCCGTATGCGGCGCCTCTTGGGACAGTCCGTGAATTCGCATCATGTTTTTAGTTTGAAACTCCTGAACGATGGTTCCGGCAATATAAAAAAGAACAAATTTTATCAGGGCATGATTTGCCATGTGCAAAAGCGTAGCACCGAGCGAGATGCTTGTAAACACGCTCAAACCGACCAGCATGATACCTATGTTTTCCATGCTGGAATATGCCAGCAAACGTTTTATGTCCCTTTGCACAACGACAAAAGGCACCGCAACAGCAACTGTCAGGAGGGCAAAGAAAGAAAACAGTGTTGTAACGTACGAGACCCCGACCGCCGGTACTGCAATAATCAGGTTTCGTATCAGAACGTAAAGGGCACAGGTGCAGAGAGCCCCGGACAAAAGACCGCTGATCAAGGACGGAGCCTCGCTGTAAGCATCCGGCAGCCAGGTGTGCATTGGAGCCAGTCCTATTTTGGTACCATAGCCGACAAAAATGAACAAGAAAGACAATTTGACCAGCGAAGGATTGAGCAAACCGGCATTTTGGCTCAGCCAGGGCCAGTTCAAAGCTTTTTCGGTTCCCAGCGCCGCAAACTGCGCATAATATAGAATGATCGTTCCCAAAAGGGCAAGACAGATTCCGACCGTGCAAACCATTATATATTTCCAGGTTGCTTCTAATGCCGACCTTGTAAACTTGAAGGAAACAAGCAAGGCGGAGACAAGTGTCGTAGCCTCTATCCCTACCCACATCAGCCCCAGGTTCTTCAACGTAAGCACGGCCAGCATTGTCCAGACAAAAAGCTGAAACAAGGCGTAATAACGTCCTATCTGATCCGGCGTCCTGGCAAGATATCCGCGCTTGTCTTCCCTGACCAGATAGGATTTCGAAACCCAGGAGGAGGCAAAATATAAAGTCACTACAATCAGCAGCATCCAAAAACTTAAGGCGTCCAGGTAGAAATAGCCTTCTGAAAAAATCTGCCCGGGCTTTCTCATAGCCAGCATATAGCTAAAAATAATCGAGACAATGGCTGCCGTCAAGCGATTCAAGGCATGCAAGACGTTGTTTGACAGTCTGCGGCTCAGCGCTGCCAGCACAAAAAGCAACGGCACCGCAAGCATTCCATATATCAGATTTTGCATCTTATCATCCCTTCAGCCGTCTTAAAACATTAGTGTCAGTTGTCATAAACGAAACATTCAGCCGGTTGGCCAAAATAACCAGAACTAGAACCGCAACCAAAACGTCAAAAAACACGCCCAGTTCTATAACTAAGGGCAGCCCCTCCGTCATCGCAAGCCCCAGCAGGTAAATTCCGTTTTCCATCGTCATCAGACCGACAATCTGCATAATAGCCCTGCTTCTCATTACAATGAGCACAAGTCCGATCAGGATCAATCCCATCGAGGAAGCCATTATGTCTCTATTGCCTACGCCCGGAAGCATTTTATCAACTATCAGATATGACAGCATTAAAAAAACTGCGCTCAAGCCGGTAGAATAATTGGTGTTGATACCGGAGACAATTTCCTTTGGATCGGTCAGTTTCCCAATCAAACGAAAAAGCGCGTAAGGAATCAGGCAGACTTTGACCAGGATTGTCATCAAAACCGGAAGAAGTCCTTGCACCCCGTGCCCTCCTGCCAGCCCCATAATCAAGCAGGCTCCGGCAATAACGGCAGATTGAGCGCACAGGCAAAGAACCGCTTTACGTAAATCCATGATGCGGTTTTGCAAAAAAACTATGAACAGCAACACCATGACCAATTGTTCCATAATCAGCACCTCACTGTGCAACGACTGCCAGCAGCAACAAGCCGGCTGTCGCTAAGAGATAGCCCTGTATTTTAAACAGGCGCAACTTATTATTCAAGGATTCCATTATGGCTATTGCTATCGTCGTCAGCAAAGCCTTTGCCGCCAGCGGCAAGTCCAAGGGCAGAAAAAGAAACGCAAACAGCAAGATATACAATAAGCTTTTAATCATGCTCGCCAAGTGAATTATGGCCAGCAATCTGCCCGAGTATTCAAGAAGCATTCCTTCATGAATCATTGTCAGTTCAAGATGCGTATCCGGGTTATCTATCGGCAGACGCCCGTTCTCAGCCAAAAGGAGAATAAAGAAAGCCGTACAGGCAAGTATGCCAGACACATTCAGTTCAAGGCCGCCGACGCCCATCATGCCTGAAATCGTGGTTTCGCCCGTTCGCAGAGCAAGCAGCAAGATCGAAAGAAACAAAACCGGCTCGATGAGAACGGCAACGAAGGTTTCGCGGGAGCCGCCCATTCCTCCGAAGGCCGTCGCGGCATCAAAAGAGGCCAGAACCATGAAGAAGCGTCCGACTGCGAGGACGCCGACAAAAACAAAAATATCTGCCAGTCTGAGTCCCGTTTCTGCCAAGGGCAGCAAAAAAGCCGCCAAAAAAGCGGTCAGCAAATATATAAACGGAGCCAAAAGGAATATCGGTCCTGTAAAAGGAGACGTAATTGTCTCCTTTTGCCACCACTTACGAAGGTCATTATAATCCTGAAAGATTGAAGCGCCTTTTCTTCCCTGCAGCAAAGCCTTTGTTTTTTTTGTTACGCCGGAGGCCAACGGGGCCAAAAAAGCAATCGTTAACATTTGAATAAAAGTCAGCGAAGTGTCATAAATTAAATGATAATCCAATTAGAGCGCCCCCCAAATCAACACGCCGACCATCGCGGCCAGCACGTACGCCACATACATCCTGACGCTGCCGGTCTGAATTCGCCTCAGCAATGAAGCAATTTTTACCAGCCGATGCTGCAGCGGTATGTAGAGTTTTTCCGTAAACCTATCGGGTATGGTTAACGTAAACAACATGTTTCTGCCGAAATATTTGTGTTCTTTCTGCAGGAACACAACCTCGCGCCTTGGTTTTAAAAGAAAGTCAAACGCACGCCTGACAGGCTTGGAGAAACCTGTTCCCGAATACTGTTGTTTAAGCTGCGGACAAGTTCCGCAATTCCATGTCGTTGTGCTCTGCCTTGTCTTAAGCCCGCGGAAAGCAACTAACCACAGCAATAAGCCAACAACGGCAAGAACTACAAACAAGATGGCAGGTTCGTATGCAAGCAGCCCTGAAGCATCCGTCCAAAGCGCGAGGCCGCCTTCGCCAACTGCTACAGCAGGCAAGGCGTTACGAACTGCGACCTCCTGAACAATTGCAACAATAGGCTGGGCAGCAATACCTGCAAGAAATACCATAAAAACTCCGCAGAGCATCGCTGCTATCATGGAAAAAGGAGACTCGTGGGCGTTCTCGGCACGATGCGAGCGCGGCCTGCCTAAAAAGCCCACACCGAAGAACCTTACAAAACAGCCAAAGCCAAGAGCTCCGGAAAGGCCAAGCATAATGATGCCAAAGGCGGCCAGAATTCTGATTTGAGATCCCCCATCGTTTTGAGGCATTAAAACGATAGCATTAAGCAAAAGCCATTCACCGACAAAACCTCCTGTCAATGGCAATGATGCCAGCGACAAGGAAGCACACAGGGCCGCAAAGGCCGTCCAGGGCATTCTTTTGGCCAGACCGCCCATTTTCTCCAGGCTCTTGTCACCCACGGCGTGGCTCACGGCTCCTGCTGCCATGAACATTAACGTCTTCATCACAGAATGGTTCAAGGAATGAATCAGAGCCGCAGTAAAGCCAAGTATCGCCGGCATATAATGTTGGCGAGTCAGGAGCAGCATGCCAAGGCCGAGTGCCGCAAAGATAATTCCCATGTTTTCAACACTTGAATAGGCTAAAATCCGTTTAACGTCATTTTCCATTTGCGCATAGAGAGCCCCAAAAAACGCCGATATCAGCCCAACTATAAAAACTGCAAGGCCCCACGAAAACTCTACGGGGCCCAGAAAACCAAAAATAAAGCGGCCAAACCCATACACCGCAATCTTCAGCATCACGCCTGACATAATTGCGGAAACATGGCTCGGTGCCGCCGGATGTGCGTTAGGCAGCCAAACGTGCAAAGGAACAAGGCCGGCTTTAAGGGCGAAACCGAGAAAAGCAGCAAGGAAAGCCGCATCACGATTGAAACCGCTTAAGACAGAATTGTTCAGTTCATGAAAGCCGAGGCCTGCGGAAGCGCTACCGACAATAAAAAAAGCAATCATAATTGCGCCTGTTCCGATGTGCGTCATGACAAGATATTGATACGCAGCCTGCCAGGTTTGCTTGTGCTCCGACTCATGGTTGACAAGCAAAAAGGATACTATCGCCATAATCTCCCAGGCAAATAAAAACGTAAATGCGCTTCTGCCGGTAAGAACCATTACCATAGAGAGCAAAAATAAGTTCCATAAGCCGGCAAGCACGCGAATTCTCTTGCCGACATAATTCAGGGAATAACCGACACTGTATAGTGAAGTGATAACACCTCCAAAGCCAGTAATCATAAGAAAGAACGCGCTCCAGGAGTCTACTGCGTACAAGTTGGAACCTATGAAAGTCAGCTTGAGCAACGAGAAATCCTGCCTGTGAAAATAGGAAATGGACAGCAGCATAATCGCCGCGCTGCCTATAATGCCCATAGTCATTGAAAAATAGTGCGCAAAAAGCTGGCGTCTTTTAGGCAGCAAGACGGCCGATACTCCAAGTATGTAACAAAGCAGTGCTGCTTTGAACAGATATCCATCAATTATTGCCAACTTGTTCATCCCCATGTAATTTATTGGAACTTATAATCTGTTTATTATATCATATCAAGATAAGGAAGTGAAACCACGCCTGCTTAAAGACTTCTGTCCGGATAGAAAGCCTCATACATAAAAAAAGGAACCGTACCTCATGGTATGGTTTTCCGGCAGCGCCGCCAAGGGCGTTCTCACTGCGCTCGAACCGCTGAGCCGCTATCGCTCCTTCCTCGCGTGCGCCTCATGCGTCCCGGGCCGAGGCCTGTCCGGATAGAAAGCCTCATACATAAAAAAGGAACCATACCTCATGGTATGGTT
>JAAYIB010000056.1 GCA_012744295.1 Acholeplasmataceae bacterium | reverse complement strand
GTGCTTTTGCTTGAGCGTTTAAACAAGGTTATTGAGGTCAATCGCGACGCGATGTTCATGGTCGTCGAAGCTGGGGCCTTGACGAAGGAAATACAGGAAATTGCCAACAAGGAGGGCCTTTTGTATGCCGGTGATCCCTGCAGTGCGGACAGCTGCCTGATTGGCGGCAACATCGCCACGAATGCCGGAGGCAATAAGGCTGTCCGTTATGGCACGACCAGAAACCAGGTTTATGCGCTCGAAGTGGTGACGCCAACGGGCGATATCGTCGAGATGGGAGCGCGCCTGCAGAAAAAAACCACGGGCTACTGCCTTGAACAGCTTCTGATTGGCAGCGAGGGAACGCTTGGCATCATAACCAAGGCAACGCTTAAGCTGCAGCCACTTCCCCCCTTCAAGTTCGACCTTTTGGCCATCTTTACCGAAGTCGAAAAGGCCGTCGATCTTGTGCCGAAGGTCATCAAGGCCGGAATCACGCCGACAAGCGTGGAGTTTATGGACAACAGCTTTGTGCGTTCCACTAACGATTACTGCGAAAGCAGGCTGCCGCACTATGAAGACGGCAATTATGTCATTATTACAGTGGAAACCTTCAGCGAGGACGAGCTGGATATGAAGATGGAGCTTCTGGACGCCTTGTGTACACAAGGCGGCGCGGTTGAGGTTCTGGAAGCTGACGAGAGGGTATGGCGCTTGCGCCGCAGCTGCCAGGAATCGGTCCGCGTAATAAGCCTCGTCAGCATTACCGACGATTTGGTTGTCCCGCTCGACAAGATTGCGGAAACCATCAAGTTCGTGATGGAAACAGGGAAGAAATATCCCTTCCGGGTCATGACACTGGCTCACGCCGGTGATGGCAATCTGCACTTTGTCCTGTGCAAGTGCCAATTATCCGACGAAGTTTGGGAAACAGAAGTAAACAGGTTCCATGAAGAGGTTTATGCTTATGCCTATGGTATTGGCGGCCGCCTCTCGGGAGAGCATGGCATCGGTCTTAAGAAGCTCGAAGAATTGGAAAGGTACACTTCTCCCGGCGAGCTTTCCGTAATGAAGACGATTAAAAAGGCTATGGACCCCAATAATATTTTAAACCCGGGCAAGTTGTTACAGATTTAGGTTGAAAAAGAGTAATGTTTCCAAAGAAACATTACTCTTTTTTTGCAGCGAATTGTTTACGGATAGGTGACAATTTGCTTTAATTAGTGTAAAATCATTAGGTAAGTTAGCGCAGCAAAGAAAAACTTTAGTAGGAGTGTAGAATACGATGAGCAATTATAAGCCGGTAACAGAAGAAGTTTTGCAGGAGCTAAGGGCTGCCGTAGGAGCAGAGTATGTTTACAACGATGTTGAAAAATTAAATCAGTATAAGACGGACGAAGAAACCGACGTTCGTTTTCACCATTTGCCGGAAGTCGTTGTTGCACCGGCGAACACTGAGGAAGTAGCGAAAGTTGTACGGATTGCGAATAAATATCTGGTGCCGCTGACGCCAAGAAGCGCAGGAACCAGCGTTTCTTGCGGTGCCATACCGGTTTGCGGCGGCATAGTGCTCCTGCTTGAGCGCATGAACAGAATCCTTGAAGTTAATGAAGATGCAATGTATATGGTGGTTGAGGCCGGCGCCAGGACGGTAGAAATCCAGGAACTGGCGAACAGCAAAGGCTACCTTTACGCAGGTGACCCGTGCAGCTCCGACAGCTGCCTGATCGGCGGCAACATTGCCACGAATGCCGGCGGCAACAAGGCAGTGCGTTACGGTACGACCCGTGACCAGGTCTATGAAATTGAAGTGGTGACGCCAACCGGCGACATTGTGAACTTAGGAGCGCGTCTCAAGAAAAAGTCAACCGGCTATTGCCTCGAACAGCTCGTGATTGGCAGTGAAGGAACTTTGGGCATCATTACGAAGGCGACACTCAAGCTTATGCCCCTTGCCCCCTATAAGCTTGACATTCTTGCGATTTTTACGGATTTAAACAAAGCGATTGACATCGTGCCGGTTTTGATCAAGGCGGGCCTGAATCCGACAAGCGTGGAATTTATGGCTAATGAGTTCGTGCGTTCGGCCAGTGACTACTGTGAGCTGAAGCTGCCGCATTACGAGGACGGACACTACGTCATCATTACGATTGAAACCTTTAACGAAGACGAGCTTGAGAGAAAGATGGAGCAGTTAGACGAACTGTGCAACGCCAACGGCGCGACGGACGTACTCGAGGCGGACGACAGGGTTTGGAAGATTCGCCGCAACTGTCTTGAATCGACCCGTGTTCTCAGCCTTGTGAATTCCTCCGATGACATGGTCGTGCCGGTAGAAAAGATTGCCACGACGATTGAGCACCTGACGGAAGTCGCGAAGGATTATCCCTTCACGGTATTCACTCTCGCACATGCCGGTGACGGCAACCTTCACTTCACGATGCTGAAGGGGAACATGAGCGACGAACAGTGGGAAAACGAGCTGGAAAGATTCCATGCCGAGGCTTATCCTTACATTTACAGCCAGGGAGGAAGACTTTCGGGCGAACACGGCATCGGCGCCAAGAAGCTTGCATCCATGGAAAAATATACGGATCCGGTAGAGATGAAGATGATGCGTGCCGTTAAAAAGGCACTTGATCCAAACAACATTTTGAATCCCGGTAAGATTTTCAATATGAATTAAGCGAAAAAGTAGGGGCTGTCTCGAATAGGTTTTAAAACCTACTCGAGACAGTCCCTTTCCGTTTTTTCAGTCGTTTTAGGCTCAGAGCCATTTGCGGTTTTTAAAATTGCGGTAAAGAAAATGGGCAATCAGGCCCATGAAAGCTATGCACAGAGGATAACCCCATGCGAAGCCAAGCTCCGGCATATGCTCGAAGTTCATGCCGTAGACGCCTGTGATGAAGGTTAGAGGTAGAAAGATGGTGGAAATCAGCGTCAGGTTTTTCATGATTTCATTTGTACGGATATTAATATTCTCTGAATTAATCTGCATCAGCATGGTTATTGTTTCATGATAGACCTCGCACGATTCCGCCAATTGTTCGACATGGTCGCTTAAGTCGGTGAGATACGGGTCGATGTTTGCCTCGAAATATTGCTCGCGCTTGAAACGCAGGTCAGTCACGAATTTCCGGAGAGGTATTATGATGCGGCGGACAAGCGCGATGTCATGTCTCAGAGCGCCGATTTCCTCAAGGGGAGCGGTTTCTTCCTTTAAATCGAGGAGCTTGTTCTCCAGACGGTCAAGTCTTTGGTGCAGCTGTTCCATTATCGCGAAATGTCCGTCAATCAGGTTGTCAAGCAGCATGTAAAACACGTAGCCAGTGTTGCTGTAAGGCGGCTTCAGCGTCATCAGGCGCTCGCGCGCGCCTTGGAAGCTGTCATTGACCGGCGGCTGAAAGGTCAGCACATAACCCGGGCCCAGAACGATGGCGACATGCTCCGTGTGAAGCTTCTTGCGATGAGCGAGAGCGATGCGCTTCGTCACAACGAGCAGATGGCTGTCGAAGGCTTCGATTTTCGGCCGGTGTCTTGTATTGATGATGTCTTCCTGCAGTAGCGGCGGAACATTTAAGGTTTCAAAAAGCAACTGAAGCGAACCGGGTTCGGAAAGGCCCTGGCTGTCGATCCAGGTCACGGTATCCCCGGAAAGTCTGAGCAGTTCGTCAGTTAATACTGCGGACTCTTGCTTTGAGGCACCGTCCTGCTTAGTGATGGTATAAACGGTAAATTTTGCGGGAATGCTTTCCTTGACTCCGACCGAGATGAAGGAACCGGGGGGCATTCCCGTTTTTTCTGAAATGTTTCCAACCGAGCCTTGCATGACATAACCTCCTCATTGCCGTCTGACTCTATTTTACGCCCACCTGTCAGTATCTTCAAGTGTTTAACAGAGTATTAAGGTCATAGGGAGTATCCTGGTAGACATAGTGGTTGAGCCAGTTGTAAAAAAGCAGGTTGGCGGTGCTGCGCCATCTGACAAGAGGCGGCAGTGAGGGGTTGTCATCGGGGTAGTAGTTCAGGGGCACGGAAGGGTTTAAGCCCTGAGCGAGATCCCGCTCGTACTCTGCCTTTAGCGTCATCGGATCATACTCCGGGTGGCCGCAGATAAAAAATTGCCGGCCCGTATCGTCGCTGACCGCAAAGACGCCGGCGACTGGTGATTCCGACAAAAGCTTAAGCCGGTTGTTTTTCACAATATCCTCGCTGCGGACTTCGGTATGCCGTGAATGCGGTACGAAAAACAGGTCGTCAAAGCCTCTGAAGAGCTTGTCGACATAATTGGGGTTTAGCGTGTGGGGGAAAACCCCGGATTTTTTTTTCGGCAGGGCGTACTCGGGTATGCCGTAATGGTAATACAAGCCTGCCTGTGCGGCCCAGCAAATGTAGAGTGTGGAATAAACGTGGCGCTTGGCCCACTCGAGGATGCGGCAGAACTCCTGCCAGTATGCGACCTCCTCGAAAGGCATGTTTTCCACCGGTGCCCCTGTGATGATCATGCCGTCATAAAGGCGGTCCTTTACATCATCAAATGCTTCATAAAACTTTATAAGATGCTCGGCGGGCGTATTGGTAGGCGTATAGGTATAGGTGCAGACAAAGTCAATCTCTACCTGTATCGGGGTATTGCCCAGAAGTCTCAGGAACTGGGTTTCGGTAATTATTTTTGTCGGCATCAGGTTTAGCAGAAGGATTTTCAGAGGCCTGATGTCCTGAGCTTCGGCTCTTTCCTCCGGCATTACGAAAATATCTTCCTTTTCCAGGATGCTTTTGGCGGGCAGGTCATTTTTTATGCGAATCGGCATTTGGGATACCCCCTTTGTTTTTAATCGAGTTTGCCTGACGCTGCGAGCGCCTGAGCCAAATCCTCCAGGATGTCGTCGATGTGCTCAAGACCAACGGACAGGCGTATCAGGTCGTCGGGAACACCGGACCGGGACCTTTGCTCGCTTGAAAGCTGCGAGTGGGTGGTGCTGGCAGGATGTATGACAAGGGACTTGGCATCGCCAATGTTTGCCAAGAGAGAAAAAAGTCTGAGGGAATCTATGAATTTTTTGCCTGCGACAAGACCGCCCTTGATGCCGAAGGTGAAAACGGCGCCGGCTCCGCGCGTAAGGTATTTGGCGGCTTTCGCGTGGTCGGGATGGCTTGGGAGGCCGGGATGACTTACCCAGGCAACCTGCTCGTGTTCGGACAGAAACCTTGCTGCCGAAAGAGCATTCTCGGAATGGCGGGCCATTCTAAGGTGCAGGGTCTCAAGCCCCTGCAGTAAGAGAAAACTGTTGAAGGGACTGACGCATGCCCCGTAGTCTCTTAGAATCTGCGTGCGAAGACGTGTAGAGAAGGCTTTTGCTCCGAGGTCGGCGGCATAGTTCAAACCGTGGTAGGAAGGGTCCGGACTGGCAAGCAGAGGAAATTTGCCGTTATTCCAATCGAAGGATCCACCTTCTGTAACTACGCCGCCCATAGATGTTCCGTGACCGCCAATGAACTTGGTTGCCGAATGAACAATTAGATCGGCGCCATAGGCAAACGGCCTGAAAAGATAAGGCGTGAGGAAGGTGTTGTCGATGATTAGCGGCAAGCCGTGCGCGTGGGCAATAGACGCGGCTGCCTCAATGTCGAGCACGTCTATTTGCGGATTGCCCAGCATTTCGGCAAAAACGGCCTTGGTGCTGCCCGTGATTGTTTTTTCCAGGGAGGCCGGGTCACGTGCGTCGAAAAAGCGCGTATTTATACCAAGGCGCGGCAAGGTATGCTGCAGCAGGTTAAAGGTTCCTCCGTATAGAGAAGAAGAACTGGCGATTTCATCGCCTGTCTGTAAAAAATTCAAAAAAGTGCCGGCAATAGCGGCATGTCCCGAAGCAAAGGCAACCGCGCCAGTGCCTCCTTCCAAGGCCGTCATCCTGTTCTCGAACACTTCCGTGGTCGGATTTGTAAGACGGGTGTAGATATTGCCGCTTTCCTCGAGTGCGAAGAGTCTGGCGGCATGGTCGGAATCCTTAAAACTGTATGCGGTAGTCTGATAAATCGGCAAGGCCCGCGAGCCTGTAATCGGATCCGGTGTTTGGCCGGCATGTATGGACAGCGTTTCCGATTTCATTTTCGACCCTCCTTAGCGCCGCAGGCCGGTGCCTGAAAGAATGGCACGTGCCAGCAGCGGTCTGTTCATTGTATAAATGTGTACGCCCTCATAGCCGTAGTCAAGCAATTCGTCAATCTGACTGCAAGCGTATTCGATGCCCGCGGATTGCAGAGCGTCCTGATTGTTGGAATACTTATCCAGCATTGCCTTGACGGGAGGCGGCAGGGATGCGCCGCAGAGCATGCTGATATGTCTGACCTGAGAGGCGCTGAATACCGGCATGATTCCGGCCGTAATCGGAACGTTGATACCGACTGCCGCGGTCTTCTCGCGAAAGGACTTCAGATAGGAGTTGTCGAAAGCGATCTGTGTAATAAGTAAGCCCGCGCCATTATCCACCTTTTCCTTCAGGCGCCATAAATCCTGCTCGGGACTGGCGGCTTCGGGATGCCCCTCGGGATAAGCCGCCGCGGCGATAAAGAAATCGCTGCGGCCGGAGATGTGGTTGATGAGATCTGAGGCGTGTATTTTGCTGACGGGCTGTTTGGCGCCGTCGCGCGGAGGGTCTCCCCGGAGTGCGAGAATGTTTTCCAGTTTTCTTTCCGCAATTTCATCAAGAATCTTGTCGATATCCTCACTGCTGTTGCTGATACAGGTCAGATGGGCAAGTGCTTCCGTCTCCAGTTTGTTTTTGATGTGCTGCGCAAGCTCAAGGGTTTTGCTGTGAGTGGAGCCGCCTGCTCCGTAAGTAACGCTGATAAAATCGGGTTTAAGCACATGGAGCGCGTCCACCGCCTCAAGCACGGTGGCGAAGGGTGAATCCGGCTTGGGCGGGAACACCTCAAAGGATACAACCGGTTTCTTGTTTGTGAATAGTTCGCTGATTTTCATTTTGTTCGTTGCTGCGGCTTGCAGCGTCTCCTTTCTTGGTTATCGGCGGCCACAATAAAAAAACAGCCGCTCGAGTGGAACGGCTGCAAACAATCTGCATCACATTCTCATCTTCCAGACGCATGGTCTGCTGGAATTAGCACCATACGGTCTCAACCGTGGTTGCCGGGCATCATGGGGCCAGTCCCTCCGCCGCTCTTGATAAGAAAAGCAATATTAAGT
>JAAYIB010000055.1 GCA_012744295.1 Acholeplasmataceae bacterium | reverse complement strand
TTTTTGGGCAAGTAAAGACGCCTTCCTGACCATTTCCATGCGAGCAGCATGCTCGTCTTTCTTGCCGTGAGAAAAATTAAACCGCGCCAGGTCCATGCCGGCAGTTATCATTTTACCGATCAATTCCGCATTATCCGTACTTGGGCCGAGAGTGCAGATTATTTTTGTCTTTTTCATTGCCCTTTTCCTCCTTTTGGCCGCAGCCAAAATGAAAATAAACTTAAGTCCAGACAAAACGCCTGTCTGGACTTAAGTTGTTTAACCTAAAAGTCTGTTGCAGCACAAAACTTCGTAAGCTTCCTCCGTTTCGGAAAACGGCACGCTGATTTCATAGACTCCCTGGCCCTTGCGTCTGGAGTTTTCCTTGCTTATCTGCGTTAAAAAACCATTTTCCGCAAGCAGCTGCTTTATTTTGCTTGCCGCTTCATGACTTTGCGCTATATAGACAACTTTCCACATAAAGGTCCTCCGCCCGGTAAATGATCATGCTTCTTTGAATGCCTTGATTTTTTCAATCAGTTTCGGCAATATGACGTTAACATCTCCCACAATGCCGTAATTGGCAACTTTGAAAATCGGGGCGTTCGGGTCTTTGTTAATGGCGATAACGATGTCCGAATCATGCATTCCGGCGAGGTGCTGGATAGAACCGGAAATGCCAAAGGCAAAGTAGATTTTCGGCGTAATCGTCTTGCCCGACTGTCCGACCTGCTGCGGATGGCTTATCCAGCCCTCGTCAACAACCGCTCTCGAGCCCGCAACCGCGCCGCCCAACACTGCCGCCAACTCCTCAAGCTGCCTGAACTTATCGGCACAACCCATGCCGCGGCCGCCCGAACAGATGATTTCCGCATCCTCAATTTTGCACGCCCCTGCCGCAGTTACGCTTTCCTTGCGAACAAGCGCGGTTCTTGAAACAATCCTGTTTTTGACTGAATATGATATGATTTCGCCCTTTTTGCCGAAATCAAATTCCTTTATTTTAAATACCTTCGGACGTACTGTTCCCATTTGCGGTCTCTTAACATCACAGAAAATTGTTGCCATGATGTTACCGCCAAGAGCGGGGCGCGTCCACTCAACAACTTTGTCCGTCTTGATGCCCAAACCGGTGCAGTCTGCGCATAGCCCTGTTTTCAACCTTGCCGCCACACGCGGTCCGAAGTCGCGGCCGTCAGCGGTAGCACCGACCAAAACGGCATTCGGCCTGTATTCAGATGCCAGCTCGCAAAACGCGTTTGTATAAAGTTCGTTGTTGTATTCCTCGTATATGGGATCGGCCACAACGTAAACGATGTCCGCGCCCGCCGCGAATAGTTTCTCCGGCAAAGCGCCGGCTTCCTTGCAAATAAGAACGGCACAGGCTCTTTGACCGCTTGCCGCGGCAAGATCGGCGGCCTGTCCGATCAGCTCGTAAGATACGTGGCATGGTTCGCCGTTTTCAAGTTCCGTATAAACCCAGATGTCCTTGTATGCTTCTGCATTCTCCTGTACCTGAGCCACGGCTTCCTCGCGCGAAATCGCCCCGACAGGGCATTCGCTGATGCAGGCTCCGCAGCTGATGCAGGTGTCCTGATTGATATCTGCCTTTCCTTCAGTCATACCGATAGCGCCGACGGGACACACGGCCACACAGGCCTCACAGCCAACGCAATTTTCTTTATTTACGGTTATTGCCATTATCCTTCACCTCAACGCACAATTATTTTTGCTTGCACCAGTTTCTCGAACAAAAGCTCCACTGCTTTTGCGGGGTCGTCTTCGCTGATGATTTCGTTCTCTGTTTCTTGTACAGGCGGAGTGAAGATTCTTTCGACTTTTGTCGGCGAACCGCTTAAACCGATGGTTCCTTCCGCAAGGGAAAGGTCAGCCGCGCTCCAGACCGGCACTGCATACTTCTTAGCCTTCATCTTGCCTTTGATGCTCGCAAAACGCGGCTCTTTCTCCGCCCTCGTAACTGTTACTAGTGCCGGCAGCTTTACGGATATCGTCTGGCTGGATGTTTCATTATCACGGTCAACGAGCAGCAGGTCGCCTTCTTTTACAACCTTCAGCGCTCCCGTTACCTGCGGCAGGTCAAGATGTTCAGCCACTTCGGGTCCGACCTGGGCGGTATCACCGTCAATTGCTTGCTTGCCGCAAAGCACAAGATCGCACACGCCGATTTTTTTCACAGCCGCTGCCAGGGCAAAACTTGTCGCCAGAGTGTCTGAGCCTGCCAGGGCACGGTCGCTGATTAAAACTGCTTCATCAGCCCCCATGGCAAGAGCGTCCTTTAAAATTTCTTCTGCCTGGGGCGGTCCCATGGAAACAACTGTTACAGTCGCCCCGTGTACGTCCTTTAACAGGAGTGCCGTTTCCAGCGCCTGCCTGTCAAATGGGTTCATGATGTTTGGAACTCCGCTGCGCACCAGGGTGTTAGTCACAGGGTCAATCTTCACAGCCGCCGTATCCGGCACTTGCTTTGCAAAAACAACGATATTCATCAGAGGATCCTCCAAATCTCAATATAATGTTCTTCTGAAATACAGTATAATTTTATCATCTGTCAAAGACAAGCGCAAGCCGCAGCAAGCACGCCTACATCAATACGGCGTTATCTCCGAGCAGTTTTTTCAGTTCGGCCACCAAAACAGGGTTCTTGGCATCCACCCAGTATCCCGGTTCCGTTCTGATGATTTTTTTGGAGCCCAGAAGATGAAGATAAACAGGGTTTCCGCCCCGATAAGCGGAAAAGATGCGTCCAAGCTCCTTCTGAGTCGAGCCATTCTCAAGCTCGGCAGAAATAATCAGCTTGATATCGTCCGGAATCTCGGCAAAACGACTCACCTGCGAAGCCATCAAACGCGGCTCTTCTTCGTCCAGCATCAATCTTCCTTCGACAATTATTGTGCTTTCAGGGAAAATGTGCCTGCTCGCCGCCGCAAAAGCTTTCGGAAAGGCAACAACTTCAATTTTCCCCGAAAAATCTTCCAATGTAAAGACGGCCATACTGTCGCCGGATTTTGTAGTCCTGATCTTATTGGCTGAAATAATGCCGCCAAGCTTCAGATATTGTCCGTTTTGGTAACGACCCTCGCCAAGCTCATTGATTTTCGGCAATTGTTTCAAGGTTTGCCGATATTTATCAAGGGGATGACCCGTAACATAAAAGCCTATTATCTCCTTTTCCAGGGACAAGCGCTCTTCCTTGGGAATTTCCGGCACGTCGGGAAGTGTGATGTCATTGATGTCCTCAAAGACCTCCTCGCTGAAAAGTCCTATCTGACCCGAGGCCTCGTCTTTCTGCCGACTGACCGCAAGGTCGAGGGCTCTGTCCATAACGGCCAGCAGTTGTGACCTCTTGGCTCCAAATCCGTCCATAGCGCCGCATTTAATGAGATATTCCACAACTCTTTTGTTCAGGCCGCTGCCGTTGACACGCTGACAGAAATCGGTCAGGGAAGTGAATGGGCCGCCTTTTTGCCTCGCCGCCAGTATGCTTTCAATCGCGGCCTCTCCGACACTCTTTATACCTGCGAGTCCAAAACGAATGGCTTTGCCGTCCACTGAAAAACCCGCACCGCTGACATTGACGTCGGGCGGCAGCACCTGGATGTTCATTTCCCTGCAGGCGTTAATGTACCAGCTGACCTTCTCGGCGCTGGAGATATAGCTGTTGAGTGTGGCTGCCATGAATTCAACAGGATAATGGGCCTTCAGATACGCAGTCTGATAGGCAACAAAAGCGTAAGCGGCTGAGTGTGACTTGTTAAAGCCATATCCTGCAAAATGCTGCAAGAGCGCAAAGATTTCTTCTGCCAGCTGCTTCTTGATGCCATGTTCGCGGGCGGCTCCGGCGATAAAGGCTTCCTTCATGCTGTCAAGTTCCTTGGCTTTCTTCTTGCCCATCGCCCTGCGCAGAATATCGGCCTGCCCGAGGCTGAAGCCGGCAAGCACTGAGGTAATCTGCATTACCTGCTCCTGATAGAGTATGACGCCGAAGGTGTCCTTCAGCACGGGTTCAAGCAGCGGATGAAGCAGCTTGGCCGTATTCCTGCCATGCCTGCCTGCGACGAAATCCTCAGCCATGCCTGTGCCTAAAGGTCCGGGCCGGTAAAGCGCGACCAGTGGAATCAGGTCGTCAAAACTCTCCGGTCCGAGATCTTTGATGAGCTGAGTCATACCCCCGGATTCCATCTGGAAAATTCCGATCGTTTCGCCCCGGGCAAGCATCCTGCAGGTTTCCTCGTCCTTGAGCGGAATATTTTCAATGTCGATGTCTATGCCCTTGCCTGACTTTATCATCTTTAGGGCATCATCTATGACGGTCAGGGTGCGCAGACCCAAAAGATCCATCTTTAAGAGTCCTAATTCCTCAACCTTATCCTTGTCGTATTGAGTGCAAACATATTCCTCGTCCGCTGTTTTCTGCAGCGGCACGAAGTCTGTCAAATTTTTAGGCGCAATAACGACTCCGGCCGCGTGTGTCGAAGTATGGCGGGGAGATCCCTCGACCTTGCGTGCGAGGTCAAGCAGCCTTTTAATCTTTTCATCGCTGCGATAAAGTGAGGCAAGCTCCTTGCTGCCCGCAAGGGCTTTTTCAATCGTGATTCCCAACTCGTTAGGCACCATCTTGTTTACCTGGTTGACTGTCGCAATCGGCAGTTCGAGAGCTCTTCCCACGTCCTTGACGGCAGCCTTGGCGGCCAAGGTTCCGAAGGTAATAATCTGTGCCACATGATCGGCACCGTATTTTCCCACAATGTAGTCAACGACTTCCTTGCGCCTGTTGTAACAAAGATCAACGTCAATATCAGGCATACTTACCCTTTCGGGGTTCAAGAATCTTTCGAACAGTAGGTCGTACTGCAAAGGGTCAATGCTTGTAATCCCGAGAAGAAAGGCCACAATGCTGCCGGCGGCGGAGCCGCGGCCCGGCCCTACAGGAATTCCCCTCTTCTTGCTGAAATTGATAAAATCCCAGACAATCAGAAAATAACCGGAATAACCCATTTTATTAATTACTGCGAGCTCGTAGTCCAGGCGCTGCCGGACCTTCTCTGCAGCAATCCTGTATCTCGCCGGCAGAGCTTCTTCACATAGCTCGCGTAAGTATCCGGCAACGGTTTTTCCCTCCGGTATCGGGAACTCCGGAAGCAGCAAGTGACCGAAATCGAGTTCGACGTTGCACCTTTCGGCAATTTTTACAGTATTCGCAAGTGCTTCCGGACAGTCGGCAAACTTCGCCGCCATTTCCTCCTTGCTTTTCAAATAGAATTGGTCGTTGGCAAACTTCATTCTTGTAGGATCGTCGACAGTTGCAGCGGTCTGAATGCAAAGCAGCACGTCCTGGCCTTCGGCGTCATCACGGCGGACGTAGTGGGAGTCGTTCGTCGCCACGAGGCCAAGACCGTGTTTAGCGGCCAATCTCTTCAGCTCGCGGTTCGAGGTTGCCTCCTCTGGTATGTCATGATCCTGCAATTCCAGAAAAAAGCTTTCATTGTCGAAGATCTCGAGGTACTCACGCAAACATGTTTCTGCCGTCTCTATTTCGCCCCGAATGATGTGGGATTGAATTTCTCCCGCAATGCAGGCACTCAATGCAATTATGCCTTTTGCGTGCTTTTTTAGAATTTCCTTGTCGATTCGCGGTTTGTAGTAAAAACCTTCCAAATGCGCAAACGAAATCAGCTTCATAAGATTTTGATAGCCTTCGTTGTTTTCCGCCAGCAAAATCAAATGATACTGATTGTCACGTTCCTTCGCGCCCCGATCAAAACGGGAATTCGAAGTTATATAAGCTTCGCAGCCGATGATAGGCTTGATGTCTTGACGTTTCGCCTCCTGATAAAACTCTATCGCGCCATACATAACGCCGTGATCGGTTATCGCGAGAGCCGGCATGCCAAGTTCCTTCGCGTAGCCTATAAGCTGTCTGATGTTTGCCGCCCCGTCCAGAAGGCTGTACTGAGTGTGAACATGTAAGTGAACGAAAGGCTCCGCTCCAATCTTGTCAATCATTGTCTGCTTCCTCCCAACTTGCACCTTCAACTACCATAGAAGGCATTATGACAATCCGGCACTTTTTTAACCATACTATATTATACCAGCAGGCGGACGTTAGGGCAAAACGTATGTCATGGCGGACCATCTTTCTCGCTTCGGCAAAAAAAAACGGCTGCCAAGGCAGCCGGTCAATAGCAGATAAGGTTCATTCACAGCCAGGAGCGGGATTTTTTTACTTCTTCCCTGTCAATTCCTACATTGCTGGGCGCATAAATAATCAAATCGCAGTTAACTTTTTCCACCTGCGCTCCAACAATATAACTTACGCCGTTCAGATAGTCGAAAACCCTTGTCCTTACTTCTTTGTCAAGATCACCATAGGAAACCAGCACCATGCTTCCTGACATTAAGGCATCGGCATAATCCCGCACGTCACCAAACTTTTGAGGGTGGCGCACAATGATGTTGGCACGTGCCGTGGTTACGAGGTACGGACCGCTTACCGGTTCTTCTTCTTTATCCCAAAAAAGTTTTCTGGCATTTTTCAAATTCATAACAACGCCTCCACATGGAATTTAGAACTATCAAGCTATACACTTCTGCATAAAAACGTAATCTCCTGCCAAACCCTGATAAAAATTATTTATTTCTGCTGCGTGTCCTGCTTCGTTCAACACGATCCAGGATCTTTTTGCGCATTCTGATACTTTTTGGCGTTACTTCCACCAGCTCGTCATCATTGATGTGCTCCAGGGCCTGCTCAAGAGAGAAAAGCTTGGGCGGAATCAGACGGATGGCATCGTCAGAGCCGCTGGCGCGCATATTGCTGACATGTTTTTTCTTACAGGGATTTACATCCATGTCATCTTCCCTGCTGTTTTCGCCGATAATCTGTCCCTCATAGACCTGCTCGCCGGGACTAACGAACATGACGCCCCTTTCCTGCGCATTGGAAATACCGTAACCCGTCGTCTCGCCGTTTTCAAAGGCTACAAGCGAACCGCGCGTACGGCCTGGGATCTCTCCCTTGTAATCCGCGTATCCGGCAAAAACATGATTCATTATGCCGTTACCCTTGGTATCGGTAAGAAACTGGTTTCTAAAGCCAATCAGTCCGCGTGCGGGAATGTTGAACTCCATCCGGAGGTACCCAGCCATTTCGGTGATGTTGAGCAATTCTGCCCTTCTGAGTCCAAGGCCTTCCATGACAGCTCCCATAAAGTCCTGGGGCACGTCGATTGTCAAGGCCTCCATCGGCTCCTGCAGTTTTCCGTCTTCGGTTCTGTGCATAACTACCTTCGGCTTGCCTACCTGAAGCTCATAACCTTCACGCCGCATAGTTTCAATCAAGACCGACAGGTGAAGCTCCCCGCGTCCGCAAATTATGTATGCGTCAGGCGAATCCGTTTCTTCGAGTTTCATACTGACATTGGTCTTCATTTCTTTAAAAAGGCGTTCACGCAAGTGGCGGCTTGTGACAAAGGTGCCTTCCCTGCCTGCAAAAGGGCTGTTGTTAATCGTAAAGACCATCGACAAAGTAGGTTCGTCAATCTTGATTCCTTGAAGCCTTTCCGGGTTTTCTATGTCAGCTATCGTTTCACCGATGCCGGCGTCGGCAAGACCGATCAAGGCAACAATGTCACCTGCTCCGGCTTCCTGCGTCTCGATGCGCTTAAGTCCCTGATATGAGTACAAACGGCCGATTTTTGCCCTCCGGCTGCCTTCCTCATTCATAATCGTCACGGTTTCACCATTGTGTATCGTTCCTCGCACAATGCGTCCGACAACTATGCGCCCCACGTAATCATCATAGTCAAGAGTGTTGACAAGCATTTGCAGCGGCGCTTTTAGGTCGACATCAGGCGCGGGGATATTGTCAAGGATAACCCTAAACAATGGTTCCAAGTCAGAATCTGCCTCGTCCATGGTCAGCTTGGCAACTCCGTTGCGCGCCGAGGCATAGACGACCGGGAATTCCAGCTGTTCATCATCGGCATTAAGCTCAATAAACAGGTCAAGCACTTCGTCAACAACTTCTGCAACGCGCTGGTCAGGCCTGTCAATCTTGTTGATGACGACAATGGGCTTGAGCTTTTGCTCAAGTGCCTTGCGTAAAACATACTTGGTTTGCGGCATCGGCCCCTCGTAGGCGTCTACGAGCAAGAGAACTCCGTCAACCATGCAAAGGACTCGCTCAACCTCTCCGCCGAAATCGGCATGTCCGGGTGTGTCAAGAATGTTAATTTTGGTGTTGTTATGCATAACGGCGGTATTTTTGGCCAAAATGGTTATTCCGCGCTCCCGCTCCTGGTCATTGGAGTCCATTACCCTCTCCTCAACTCTTTCGTTTGCGCGAAAAACGCCGCTTTGTTTCAGCAGTGCGTCAACAAGAGTTGTCTTACCGTGGTCGACGTGTGCAATTATTGCGATGTTGCGTACATCATTTCTTATCATTTCAGTTCTTCTTCCTTCCTCAAACAAAACAAAGAAAAGGATGCCTGTCAATAAGCATCCTTTCTCATGACTTAATAATTATATTCTTTTTACCGCTGTATGTCAATAAAGTTACAGTGAGCAGCAACGTTTTTGCCCGGGCAGGCTGCCGCGCGTCAGGAAACGATTGAACTTCGCTGCAGTCTATACATTCTTAAGCATTTCGTCCACATACTTCTTAGCCTTTTGCAGCTTGCGTCTGATTTCTGCTGTTTTTGCAGGATCACGCAGGGCGATTTGCTCAATCCTTGTTTTATACAAGGCTACGTCACGTTCGAACTTACGCAGGGACTCGCGCAGCTCCAGTCCCTCGGGTTGCTCCTCCGGTATCAGGCGGGACGTCTCCATCCTCCACTCCGTACCTTCGATAATCACGGCATCACCGTATTGCGGTATGGCGGTTGCCGTCCCCAGATTTCTCTGTAGTTCCTCCGCAAAACTAAAGGCCGCGTCATGTTCGCCGTGCACCACGAAGAAAGCCTGGGGCCTTCTTTCCATCGCCTTGAACCAGTCAAGAAGCTGGTCTTTGTCCGCATGCGCAGAAAACCCTTCCAAGTAGTGGATCTTTGCCTTGACGGCGATGTCCTCTCCCATGATCCTGACTTTTTTATCGCCGTTTATCAGCCGGCGGCCGAGGCTGCCTTCCGCCTGGAAGCCCGCAAAGAGAACCGTGCTGTCGCTGCGCCACAAATTGTGCTTAAGGTGGTGCAGGACACGCCCCGCGTCCGCCATGCCGCTTGCGGAAATGATGATAAGGGGCCCCTGCATGAAGTTTATGGCTCTTGATTCGTCAGCCGTTTGCGTATAAGTTATTTGAGGCATGGAAAGCAGGCTGCCATCCTTGCTGTAAATTGTTTGCGCCTCTTCGTCGTACTCACCGGGATTCTTCAAAGTGACCTGAGTTGCCTTAATGGCCATCGGACTGTCGATAATAACAGGAATTTCGGGTATTTTCTTTTCTTCCATCAATTTCTTCAAGTAATAGAGCATAACCTGTGTACGGCCGACGGCAAAGGCAGGCACAATCAGGTTTCCTCCTCTTTCAGCAGCCTCGGCAACTATCCTGCGCAGTTCTTCTTCTCTGTCATAGTGGGGATGAAGCCTGTTGCCATAGGTTGATTCAGTTATGATGAAGTCTGCGCGCGGAACACGGCTCGGGTCTTTTATGATTGGCTGTCCGGGCTGTCCTACGTCTCCCGTGAAAACAATCTTTGTCTCCTTGCCGGCTTCATTAATGCAAAGCTCAACGAAGGAGGACCCCAGAATGTGTCCGGCAATCCTGAAGGTATAGCTGATGCCGTCAAACAACTCCAACCTTTCGTTAAAATTATGCGTTGCAAACCGCTTTAGGGTGTCAGCTGCGTCATCAATGGTAAACAATGGTTTGACCTCGGGCTTGCCTGCGCGCATTCCCTTGCGGTTAGCCACTTCGGCTTCGGATTCCTGTATGTGCGCGCTGTCGGCAAGAAGAATTTCGCAGAGTTCAGCCGTAACGTGCGTGCTATGGATTCTGCCCTTAAAGCCTTGTTTGACAAGCTTCGGCAGCAGTCCGCTATGGTCAATGTGTGCATGAGTCAAAATGACGGCGTCAATAAGCTGCGGACTGAAGGCAAAATCCCTTTCGTTGAAACTCTTAATGAGCTTAGAACCTTGATACATGCCGCAGTCGATCAGTATTTTCCGATTGTTTGCCTCCAATAAAAAACACGAGCCTGTTACCATTCTGGCTGCTCCTAAAAAAGTGATTCGCATTAAAAATTACCCCCTTCAAGTCTGCGTTATGATTATTACTTCATTTCTTTTTTCCATGCGCATATGAATATATTCAACAAAACATGGCTCAATACCTGCAAAACTGCTTAAGGTTATTTACGGGAGTAATCTCCAATGCAGAAAACGCCGTGGCGGAAAGCCGCCACGGCGTTCTGTGTTACTCTCCAAATATCCTGACCTCCGGTTCAAGCATAACCCCGGACCTTTCGTATACTATCCTGCGCACGTCTCCAATAAGCCGCAGCACGTCTTCCGCGGTAGCATTGCCGCTATTTACGACAAAACCAGCATGCTTAACGGAAACCTGGGCTCCGCCAACCCGATATCCCTTCAGCCCTGCCTCCTCGATCAAGGTACCGGCAAAATAACCGCAGGGCCTTCTGAACATACTCCCTGCATTTGGAACATCGAGAGGCTGTTTCTGTATCCTCCGGTTGGTAAAATCATCCATCTTGCATTGGATATCTTGCTGCTTGCCCTTAGCAAGCTGCAGCTCCACGTTGACGATTATTGCTCCGTTTTCCTGTATGCAGCTATGCCTGTAGCCAAAGTCCATCTCTGCTTTGGCAAGCACGGTTCTGTGTCCTTCGGACGTGATCACGGTAACGCTTCTGACTACTTTTTCCATTTCGCCGTCATAAGCCCCGGCATTCATGTAAACAGCGCCTCCGATACTGCCGGGAATCCCGACAGCAAACTCCAGCCCCGTCAAGCCGCAGGCTGCCGCCTTGTTGGCAACCGCAGCAAGGGAAACCCCGGCTTCGGCAATAAGCCTGTCTCCTTCGCAAACCATAGATTTCAAGGCATTGCCTATCTTGAGCACTACGCCGCGAATGCCTTTGTCCCGGACCAGAATGTTCGAACCGTTGCCGATAACGGTCAGGGGCAAGCCTTCCTGCCTCACCTTTGCCACAACCTTCTCCAGCCCGTCAACGTCGGCGGGAATCAACAAAAGATCGGCCGGCCCTCCTATGCGGAAAGAGGTGTGTGCCTTCATATGCTCGTTTTCACGATAACTGCCCGGCATGTTTTCATCCAACCAGGTCTTCAATTCTTCAAGCGTCATTCTATTCTCCAGCCACTTCTTTGACAACGTCGCCGATAGTTTTCGATACATCACTTAGCATCAGCTGGAAACGGATGTAGGACTGTACATACTCGCTCGCATTACCGTTAAGGCTTAAGACTTCATAGAGCTTCTGAACTTTTTCCATTTTATCCTTATCCGGAGTCCGTCCCGACAACTGGTCTATTTCAACTTCCTGCTTCTGCTTCATGAAATCCTTTACCATAGCTTCGGCCGCCGCGTCCTCTGCAAGCCTGGCCTTTGCCTCCGCAAGTCTTTTGTACTCCTGGCTTGCACGCATTGCCTTGCCAAGCTCGTTTGCCGCATCATATACATTCATGCTTTTCACCTCGTAATATTCGTTATGTATGCTTTGCCACCGCCCATTTTATCACATCGACGCCAAATTAGAAAGTGCCTTTGCCTGGCCAAGATCGCTTAAAGGAATGTCGAGTAGCCGGTAGTCCTTTACATTTCCGTATTCAAAATGCCACCACTCGGTTTCGGAGCAATTAAAACCTTCAAGACTCATCAACTGCCAAAGCAGGTTCCTTTGCCACCGCTCCAGCGAAGTCCCGCCTGCATAGCGTCCGTACTGTCTCAAGGACGGCTCGTCGAACTCGCTTATCATGTTTACGGGTTTGCCGGTTTCGAGTTCATAAAGACTAAGGTCGACTGCCCTGCCTGTATTGTGCGGCGAACCCTTTTGAGGTTCGGGCAGCAGATATTTTTGTTCCGGGGGGAGCGCGTCATATGCCAGCTTGGAAAGATGCCAGGGCCTGTAGGCATCCCATACAAGCAGGCCGTAGCCATATGAGGCCAGCTTTTCAGCAACTCGAGCCAAAGCCCCGGCTGCCGATTTGTCCAAATAGGCATTGGCTTCACTGTACAACGGATATGAAAAACAATTGTTTTCTGTCGCGTAACGCAGATCAAGCATCAAACCCTGCACGGCAGACAAATCGACCAAAACCGCTTTTTGGGGAGCTGTCTGAACAGGCATGAGTGCGCTGGCAGCTCCTGTCTGCAATTCTGCCCACGGTTTTGGAGGCTTTATTTTAAAATAATCGCCTTTTTCGGGTCCGAAAAATTTCCTGGTGTAGCGATTGCCGCCGATGCTGCAGCTAATGCCGTGACCATCCTTGTCACGCTCAAATTTGACTGTTCCCTCGGTATCCGTAAGCGCTCCGGCCTCCCTCAGCAAGTATGAATCATAGTGTTTCTTTTGCAGTGGGAAAATATTGCTTTTTCTAAAATCCCTGTCCTCGGGAAGATAGCGATACAAAAGCTGCAGCATGCCGCCGTCCTCACGGACTAATATTTGTTCACCGTTACCTGTATAAAGGCCCAACAGATATTTTTCATCAAGGCTGCAAGCTTCGGGCTTTACTCCGCCGGCAACGGCGAGACCGGCAATTTGCAGAAAAGCTGCCACGATTACTACGGAAATAAGTCTGCGCATCAGACATTCTTCCTTCTGAAATCCACTGAGATGCTGCCACCCCAGACAATATCACGGTACTTATCCGGGAACGTGTCCCCTTCTGTGTTAAAGAAGAGCAATACAGACTCCTTGTTTAGACCGAGTTCCGTCTTCAGGTTGTGATACTTATCCAAGAGTCCGATAACTCCCCCGCCTATCGCCCCTGACTCCCCTGCGGTTATTTTTTGGTCTTTGCCCAAAGGGTTGCCCCAAAGCCTCATTCCCAGCGCTGCGACTTCGTCTCTGCAGCTTAGACAATATTGTGCGTGATTCGCAAGTATTTCCCAGGCTAAAGGATTGATCTCGCCGCAGGCAAGTCCGGCCATAATGGTTTCGAGATCACCACCCACAGGCAGCATTCTTCCCTGCTCAAAAGAACGGAAAAAGCAGTTGGCTTCGGAAGCCTCCATAATTGTAAAAACGGGTTCCTTTTCATATCCTTGTGCTATAACGGTTGCCTGAACCGCTGCAGCCATAGAGCCGACGCCGGCCTGGGCAAAAACGTGCGTCGGCGTGTCCGGCATCTCCTCCAATGCTTCGCCGGCCATCGTCGTATAACCCTGCATTATCCATAACGGAATTTCCTCATAGCCCGGCCATGCCGTGTCCTGTAGCACTGTCCAGCCGTTTTTTTCGGAATCTGCAGCCAATAGTCTTACAGTTTCATCATAGTTAAAGTCGGTTATTCGTACTGCCGCGCCTTCCCTTGCTATCGCCAGCCTCCGGGCCTCTGCCGTCCCCTTCGGCATATAAACTACCGAATCATAACCAAGAATTCTTGCCATCCAGGCGACGCCGCGCCCGTGATTGCCGTCTGTAGCAGTCGCAAAGGTTATTTTACCGAGTTTTTCCCTGACGTCCTCTGCAGTTAAATAATCAAAGTCAATTTCGTCAACTTCCTTGCCGAGCTCTCTGGCGATGCAGCAAGCCATCGCGTAGGACGCCCCGAGGCCTTTGAAGGCTTTCAGGCCGAAACGCCCGGATTCGTCCTTGACAAAGATATTCCTGACGCCCAGCCACGCCGCCAGTTCCTTTAGTTCCACCAGCGGGGTCGACTGATAATAGCCCCACATGCTCCGGTGAAAGCTACGGACACGTGCGATTTTTTCCTTGCTGAAATTCTGCAGCAGCGGCCGCAGCTCTTGGGTCGTATTGTTTTTAATCAGTTCCAGTAATAAGGCCTGCAATTATTTCATCTCCATTCACAGGTATTTATAGTACGCAAGATTACTATTGCGTCAGCCATTCTTTTGTTTGGTCGGAGCTGAAGCTTTTATTTCAGCAATTCCTTGCGGACGTCGTCAAGCGCGTTAAGCTTGCTGCGCATCGCCTCAATCAGTCCAAGGTCAATCTGCCGTCTCAAAATTTCCTCCTCGGAACCGCCTTCGGCTATAATCTCGCCATTTGGAGCAATCAGCAGCGAATGCCCGTGAAAAACATCTTCCTTGAATTTACCTACGCAATTCACGCCACAGACATAGGTCTGATTTTCCATCGCCCTTGCCTGCAGCAATACGCGCCAGACATCACCCCTCACTATCGGCCACTCCGCAGGCACAAAGATTATCTTTGCCCCCTTGAGCGCAAGCTGTCTGAATAATTCCGGAAAACGCAGGTCGTAACAAATCGCGGCTCCGCAGGGCACGTCCTGCAGCAAAAACGTTTCGAAGCTGTTGCCTGCTGCAAAGAAGCGTTCTTCTTTGAACATGCCGAATAAATGCATTTTACTGTACAGATACACTATTTCACCGTTTTTATTGATGACTACTGCCGTGTTGTGAATTTTACCGTCAAGTCTCAAGGGTACTGAGCCCGGAATAATTGCGCAGCACGCTTCATGGGCTATTTTCCTGATTGCGCTGATAACCGGCCCGTCAAGCTCCTCTGCTTCTTGCTGCAGACGGCCGAGTGAATAACCCGTTGTCCAAACCTCCGGCATCACGACAACATCATTGCCTGCCGCGGCCTTCTCCAGCAAGGCCAGGCCATGCTCAACGTTTCTCTTTTTGTTGCGTTCTTCAATCCTCATTTGCACAATTGCAATTTTCATTAAGTCTTCCTCCCGGCATTAATCCTTTTTTAACCAGTTGCCTGACCAACAATCTTTCAACCTTTCTTGTCAGCCGCGTAAAGGCAAACTCGTTAATCGCAAGTGATTCAACCCACATCACTCTTAGCTTCAGCTTCTTTGCTCCGAGAACGTCCGTCAGAAGTTGGTCGCCGATCACCAGGACTTCGCCGCCGCCCTTAACTTCCAAAAAAGTCATGGCACGCCTGAACCCAAGCGAAAAGGGCTTTGCTCCCCAGCCAACTGCCGGCACTCCCAAACTTTCGCTGACTTTTTTCAATCGGTCTCCGCCGTTATTGGAAAGCAGCACAACACTGATGCCTGCGGCCTTAACCTTCCTTACCCATTGAGCATTCGCTTCGGCAGGAACCGGCTTGTCCCAGGGCATCAGCGTATTGTCAAGGTCAAGAATTATGGCCTTGACACCCTGCTTTGACAGCCAGGGAATAGGTATTTCCGATATGCTCGGACAGCGATAGTTGGGGCTGAATAAATGCAGCACTATTATTTCTCCTGTTTTCCTGCGTTATTGTTAAAACTGATTTCGAATCTTGTTCCCTCGCACTGTTTGCTTCTGACCACGACGCCGGCTCCGTGCATACGGATGATTTCCTTCGCAATCGCAAGCCCGAGGCCTGTTCCCGGCACATTTCTTGAATGCGACTTGTCCACCTTGTAGAAACGCTCCCAAATGAAGGGTATATCCTCTTCCGGAATCCCATGGCCCTGGTCTTCCACGGCCAAGACAACTTTGTCCTTTTCCTCGTTTAGATAAACTTCAAACTTAATGACGCCGTTATCGGGAGAATATTTAATCGCATTGTCGCCGAGAATCATTGCGAGCTGGACTAACCTGTCACCTGCGCCCCTCACGTTCAGTGAGTCGTCGACTTCCGTCACGATTGTTATCCTGCGTTCGGCAGCCCTTACGGTCAGCATTTCGGCAACATTGCGAACGATGTTGCCTATGGGAATTATCTCCGGTTCGGCTTTTTCACTTATTTGCAGACGGCTGATATCAAGCAGTTCCTTGATCAGCCGCTCCAGTCTTATCGTTTCCTCATTGATCAGACTTCTATATTTCTTCACGATAGCATCATCGGTTACAGTTCCGTCACTTATTGCCTCGTTGTAACCCCTGATGATTGTTATCGGCGTACGCAGCTCGTGAGAAACGTTGGCAACAAAATCCCGCCTCAACTTCTCCATTTTTTGTGTCTTTCTTACAAACTGGGACAAGTCATTGCCAAGAGCATTCAAGGAACTGCCGAGCTCGGCAATTTCGTCCTCTCCTTCAACCGCAACCTTGCGGCTGTAGTCACCGGCGGCAATGGCAGAGGCACTGTCACGCATCGAAACAAGCGGCTTGACAATTGTCTTGGATAAACGGCGCACGATAAAGAGGCTTAGCAACAGGGCCGCAAGGCCTACAAGGGCTGTATAGATGTAAATGTCCTTCAAAAACTTGTCCAGACCGCTTATCGGTGCGGCCATCAGCATCGCCCCGTCAAGGCTGCCGCCAAGATTTCCGATAGGAACGCCGATCAGCAGCACCTGTTCCTTGTAATAAGGATGAAAGATTCGTGAATTGACAGGTTTTCCCTCGTATACATTCGCCAGTACCGACTTCATCTTCTGCATCATCGGACCCGGCTGCTTTTTACCGTTTTCCGCATTGGTGCCTGTTTTGTCATCATATTCATAGATTTCCTGTTTAAGTTTGGAAAAGTCGGCAGCATCATCGGCTTCGGGTCCCAGTACTATACCCGAATTCGATGCCGCCACAAGCTCGTAGTCGTTGTCAAAAAGCCAAATGCGCGCGCCGACAAGCCTGTCCATTGAGGAAAGATAGCGGTTCAGCAACCTGCTGTCTGACTCGATGCGCATAAAATAATCTACGGTTATTGCAACTTCCCGTCCCTTTTGATAAAGCTCCTTCTCCTTTTCTTCGAAGAAGTAATCGGTAATCAAAAACGACATACCAATGGTGACGCCGATAACAATCGTCGCAATCAAGGCCATGAAGCTGTACATCAGCTTCGTGCTTAATGACTTTCTCAATTTTTCACCTCAAATTTGTAACCAACGCCCCAAACGGTTGTAATATCCCAGGGCGAATCCTTCGGAATGTCCAGTTTGTGCCTTACTCTTTTAATATGCGTGTCGACTGTGCGGGTATCGCCGTAATAAGTGTAGCCCCAAATTGTTTCTAAAAGCTGGTTACGCGAAAAAACGAGCCCCGGGTTCGAAGCCAAACACCATAACAGTTCCATTTCCTTGGCCGTGAAAGTCACATTTTTGCCAAAGGCCACAACCTTGTACTCGCTTAAATCTATCATCAATTCCGGGAAATTCAGCCTTTCGGCCGTTTTAGGAGTCGCCTGTCCGCTGCGGCGTAAAACAGCCTTTACACGCGCGACAACCTCCCTGGTGTTGAAAGGCTTGGTTATATAGTCATCGGCGCCTGTCTCGAGCCCGAGAATTCTGTCGTCATCCTCGTCCTTGGCCGTCAGCATGATAATCGGCACATCGGAAATCTTCCTGACCTGGCGGCAAACCTCCAGCCCGTCGAGAACCGGCATCATTATGTCTAAAATGATGATGTCGGGCTTGGCTGCCTGCACCTTGATTATTGCTGCAGCCCCATCTTCTGCCTCTACAACCTTAAAACCCTCTTTCTCGAAATATATTCTCAAAATCTCTCTGATTTGGGCCTCGTCATCGGCAATTAAAACTGTTTGCAGCTTGTCCATTTGTGACACCACCATTCTTTTGATGCTTCAATTATACAATATCGTAAAATAAATTACTTCCCTTTCACAAACAATTTACAAAAGCCCTGCCAGGTTTTACGGACGCCTGAACATTTATACGGAAAAATAAAAACAGAAAAGGCAGACCTTAGTGGTCTGCCTTGATAGTTATAAAATTCGGCAAGCTCCTAAATAACGATCTCCCCAATAGTAGTCGAAAATTCCGGAAACCGCTATACCTGTACTGCTTCCGGCGTGGATAAACTTACCGTTGCCAATGTAGATGCCCACATGCGACGGGCCGGGTTCATAAGTTTCGAAGAAAACAAGGTCGCCGGCACGCAAATTGTTAGCGGAAATTTTTTTTCCACCATAAAACTGGCTGTCAGCCGTTCTTGGCAAATGGATGCCGACCTCGGCAAAAACATACTGGGTAAAGCCCGAACAATCAAAACCCCAGGGCGTAGTGCCGCCAAAAACATAAGGAACTCCTATGTACTTGAAAGCCCTGTTGATGATGCTGCGAGCTATCGCCGAGCTTCCGGAACGCGAAACCGGCAGAGGCTTCTTAAACAAGGACTGATAGGTTTGCTCTCCGACCACTCCGTCAACTTCCGCCCCAATATCCTTCTGATATTGTTTCACGGCAGCGGTTGTCTCAGTTCCAAAAATTCCGTCGGCACCGGAAAGCTTGTAGCCAAGCTGAAGCAAACGCTGCTGTAATTCAGCCACCTCGGGGCCTTCGTCTCCGGCCTCAAAATTTGCAAATGCAATTGTTGTCGGCATGACGATAAAGCAAAATACAAAAGCCATAACTAAGCGCCATAACTTTTTTCCCACTTACAGTCCACTTCCTCTCGATAGCCTGCGAAGTTAGCTGACGGGTTAGGGCAGAGGATTGCCCCGCTCCAAAGAGCTTCACCCCAATAACGGTTCCTCCGCTCATGGTTAGATTCGGCCACATAAAACTACATTATAATTATACCAAAGGGCAAAAGCCAATGTCTACTCTTTTTTCAGGTGCTGCTTGACAAGATAAAGAGGCCTCTGTTTCACTTCTTCAAAAACACGGCCGACGTACTCGCCAATAATGCCTAATCCAACCAACTGTACGCCGCCCAGAAAAAGTATGCTTGCAGAAAGCGTAGCCCAGCCCGGCACGGCATCATCAGTAATAAGTTTGATATAGATTACGTGAAACAACACAAGCATGCTTCCAAGACCGCATAACAAGCCGATGTAAAAGGCCCAGCGCAGAGGCACCTTTGAAAACGCCGTGATACCGTCGAGGGCAAAGTGCAGCATTTTGCGCAGGTTAAACTTTGAACTGCCGGCAAACCGAGGCGGCGCAACGAACTCTACAGATGCAACCTTGTAGCCAAGGTTGTTCACCAGTCCGCGAATGAAACGAGCCCTTTCTCCATAGAGGTTGAGGGCGTCGACAGCAAGTCTGTCCATCAGTCGAAAGTCGGAGCCGCCGGGGGTAATGCTGACTTTCGACATTTTGTTAATAAGCTTGTAGTAAAGGCGTGATGTCAGCTTTTTGAAAAACGAAGCATCCTCGGTGTCCCTGCGCACTGTTTGCACGATCTCAGAGCCCGCTTCCCAAAGACTTATCAGCTCAGGCACAAGCTCAGGCGGATGCTGCAAATCGCCGTCCATTGTAATAACCGCGTCTCCGCAGGCATTGTCCAGCCCACAGGTTAAAGCCATCTGATGCCCGAAGTTTCTTGAGAGCAAAAAGGCCTGCACACGTTCGTCGTTCCGTGTCAATTCCTTCAGGATCAGCACGGAGCCGTCGTTTGAACCGTCATCAACAAATAAAAGCTGATAATCATATTCTATCCCTGCCATGACTTCCGTAAGCCTCTTGTAGAATTCCCGCAGATTCTCGGCTTCGTTATAAACGGGCACGACAAAGGAAATTGTTTTTTTCATTTCATAACTACCTCGCAATCGACATCCATTAAATAATACAACATTTTCCTAAACAAATAAAGCACAAAAAAGCCGCCAAACCAAGTAGCTTTTACTCGGTTTGGCGGCACGGGTTTCTACCATCTCTGAATTCTTATTTAAGCGCGTCCAGTTCTTTAGCGAGGTCTGCCTTAGGTCTTGAACCCACCAGCCTTTTTGCTTCCTTGCCGTTTTTAAAATAAATCAGGGTTGGAATGCTCATTACGCCGAATTCGCCGGCAAGTTCGCCTGCCTCGTCAACATTTATCTTCGCAATGACTGCCTTGCCCTCGTATTCTGTGGCCAGTTCTTCAACCAAAGGTCCGATCATCCTGCAGGGACCGCACCAGGGGGCCCAAAAATCAACCAGAACGGTCTTGTCAGCTTCAAGTACCTGTTTCGTAAATTCTTCTTTATTTTTGATATGCAATAATCCCATTCTTTTTCCTCCTTATCCCCTACCCCAGGGGTGGTCTATAGGATAATTATAGCTTAAAGCACGGATTTTGTCAAAGTATTATTTAGTTGCCTCTATCCAGATTCCGCCCGTAATTTCCGCGAGTTCACCTGCCCGGATAGGCAACGCGGAATTTGGAGTGCCTGCGGCAATGTAAGTCACGTCATAAGCATAAAGGCTGCGGTCAAGATAGACCGGCACTTCCTCCTTCAAACCAAAGGGGCAGACGCCCCCCGGCATAAAGCCTGTCACTGCCGTAACAGTTTCGGCGTCGGCCAGCCTTACTTTCTTGACACCGAGCTCTTTGCCCAGTTTTCTTGTGTCTATCTTCCTGTCTCCGCAGGCAACAATTAGCACGGGGTTGCCGTCGGCAAGCAAACACAAGGTTTTAGCTATCTGCCCGGGCTGCGTGCCAAGAGCAAGCGCAGCCAGTTCAGCCGTGCTGGTGTCGGCTGGCAAAAGCTTTATTTTCAGGTTACTGTATGCCTTCAGGCTCTCCTTAACCCTTTTGTAGCTCTCTTCATAATCGTTATTCACTTCATCGCCGTCTTTCAAAAAAATCACAAAGAATCAACTTTCTTGTGTTATAATAGTCACCGGATGCTTTTCTTTAATCTAATTGCTATTTTAGCATAGATGCAATGGCATTTTCAAATCCTGTAAAAATGTCTGACGCGGAAAAGGAGGTTTATTATGGCCAAAATAACCAAAGACATGGGTATTATTGATGCTGTGCAGCAATATCCTGAGATCGTTGAGGTTTTCCAAGACTACGGTTTAGGCTGCATCGGCTGCATGGCTGCTCATTATGAAACGATTGAGCAGGGTGCCGGAGCTCACGGTCTTGATGTTGATGCCCTAATGGCAGATATTAATAAAAAAATCGGCGAATAACCGCACATAAAAAAAGAGCCCGCGGGCTCTTTTTTTATGTGCGGTTCTCGCTGTCCCGGCATTTTTGTCTGCCGCTCTCGATGAATAAAAGCTTCTCTTTCAGAAGTAATCCTCCGGCATAGCCTACAAGTCCCCCGTCCGCTCCTACTACGCGGTGGCAAGGAATTACTATAGGCAAAGGATTCCTGTTGTTGGCCATGCCAACGGCTCTTGCGGCTTTCGGCCTGCCGATGAGTTGAGCTATGTCTCTATATGCTCTAACCTCGCCGTAGGGAATATTCAGCAAAGCCTGCCAGACTTCTAGCATAAAAGGAGTGCCTTGCGGTGCCAACGGCAGGCTGAACGCCCTGCGGCTGCCGGCAAAATACTCACTTAACTGCTTTATCGTCCTTTGGGCGAGAGGGCTTGGCGCTTGCGTCTCGTGCAAAGCGGCTGGCGGTTCGAATTTGATTTTTGTAAGTGCACGGCCGTCATCCTCGACTGATATGACACCCAGTTCCGTTGAAAAACAGGTTTTGTTAAGCACACGCTTCCTCCCCTTATTCCCGATACATGCTCCTCAGCAAGGCAATCTCTTCCTTATATCCTTCAAGCTCGTTCGGTGTTTCCAAATAAAACGGCAAGTTTCTTAAGACTTCGTGATTAATGATTCTCCCCATGCCTTCAAGTCCGATCGAACCTTTTCCAATGCCTGCGTGCCTGTCCTTATTGCTGCCAAGAGTATTAAGGCTGTCATTCAAGTGTACAGCCCTGATTCGGTCAAGGCCGACCTCGTCGTCGAAAAGACTCAGAACTCCGTCCAAATCATTTACAAGGTCATAGCCTCCATCAAAGACGTGGCAGGTGTCAAAGCAGACGCCGATCTTTTCCTTCATCTCGACTATGTCGATAATCGCTCTCAGTTCCGCAAAATTTCGCCCCACCTCGCTTCCTTTCCCTGACATAGTTTCCAGCAGAACCGTCGTTTTTTGTTCTTTTTTCAGCACTTTGTTAAGCATTTCCCCAATAAGCTTAATGCCGGTTTCAGCGCCCTGTCCCACATGACTCCCGGGGTGAAAGACATAATAGCCGCTCGGAAGATACTCAAGCGCCGCCAGATCTTCGCTGAAAGCTTGCAGAGCAAAGCCTCTTACTCTTGCATCAGCAGAACAGGCATTCAGCGTATAGGGTGCGTGGGCAAGGAGTTTTGCGAATCCGTTTGCCTCGGCAAAAACAGTCATGGCTTCCGCATCCTTGATGTTCAGCGGTTTAGCCTTGCCTCCCCTGGGATTCCTCGTAAAAAACTGAAAGGTGTTGCCGCCGATGCTTTTTGCTTCCTTCGCCATATGAAAGTAACCTTTGACTGTAGACAAATGACACCCTATCTTCAGCATTGTTTCCCTCCTTGTGAAAACGGGACGCAACCTTGCGGTTTCGTCCCGTTAAGCTTATTTCTTCTTGTAAAGTTCCGACAATACGCAGCAGGTAACGACTTCGAGGCCCGCTTCCTCTGCGGCAGAAACAACCTCGGGCTTGTCCGAACCCGGCTGCAGCCATACTGTCTTAGCGCCTTTTTCTGCTGCCTCTTTCACAGTTTCAAGCGCTATTTTCGCCGGAACGACTACATTAACAACATCCGGAACTACAGGTAAGTCCTTAATGGCCGCGTAGCATTTCACGCCCTCGATATCGGAGACGCCCGGGTTTACCGGAAAAACCTCGTAACCTTCTTTTAAAAGTCTTTTAAAAATCTTGCAGCCGAATTTATCCTTGTTCCCGGTGGCGCCAACCACCGCCCAAACTTTCTTCTCCAAAGCCTCTTGCATCACGGGCAAGCCTCCTCTTGATAAACTTGTTAATTCAGACAAAAGTGTCATGCGGCACGTAGTCAGGGGTTTTCTTGATGAAGGCTATCTCGTTGCAGTACGGATACTGCGGGCAATGCACGCATTCCTTCCAAACCTTCTGCGGCAAACTGTCCTTTGGCGCTTCCGTGTAGTCACACTTCAGGAAAAAGCCCGGTTGGTAGGTCAGGGTAAAGAACATTTTTATACCCCGCTCAATTCCATCCTGCTCCAAAAGCTCAACAATTTTCTTGCCAATGCCTCTTTTATGATGTGCCGCGTCAATTGCCAGAGACCTGATTTCAGCCAATCGCTCCCACACGAAATGCAAGGCTCCGCAGCCGATCACCTTGCCATCCTCGGC